>CBDTXZ010000274.1:0-3427 GCA_965364515.1 uncultured bacterium | reverse complement strand
AGTTACGAGGAGTGCTCTACAGTCCGAGGGTTATGGACACCCAGATGGACACCTGAACGAAGCGCCCTCTTGACCCATGTCGACCCTCGACGCCGGGGGCGTCAGATCGCCGCCTTCCGCAATCGCAGCGCGTTCGCGATCACCGACACCGACGAGAAGCTCATCGCAGCGGACGCGATCATGGGACTCAACAACAACCCGAACACGGGGTACAGCAAGCCGGCGGCGATCGGGACGCCGATGGCGTTGTAGACGAACGCGAAGAACAGGTTCTGGCGGATGTTGCGTAGAGTCGCCCGGCTCAACCGGCGGGCCTTCACGATTCCCCGCAGGTCGCCCTTGACCAGGGTGACCCCGGCGCTCTCCATCGCGATGTCGGTGCCGGTGCCCATGGCGATACCGATCTGGGCACGGGCCAGCGCGGGGGCGTCGTTGATCCCGTCCCCCGCCATGGCGACGACGCGGCCTTCGGCCTGGAGGCGCTTCACCACGTCGCTCTTGCGATCCGGCAATACCCCCGCCTCGAACTCCTCGATGCCGAGGCGGCCCGCCACGGCGCTTGCCGTGGTGGCGTGATCTCCGGTCAGCATCACGATCCGCAGCCCCTCGCGCGCGAGGTCGGCGAGCGCCTCGGGCGTTGACTCCTTGATGGGGTCGGCGATCGCCAGGAGGCCGGCGACCTCTCGCCCGACCCCGACGTAGACCACGGTGGCCCCGTCCGCTCGAAGTGCTTCGGCCTCGGTGTCGAGATCGCCCGGAAGCAGGTCTTCCTCGCCCATCAGTCGCTCGTCGCCGAGGACGACCCGGGATCCGTCGACCTCGGCTGCGACGCCGAGACCCGTAACCGACTCGAATCCGGTGGCGTTCTTGACGGGCACGCCGCGATCATCGGCGCCCTGGACGATTGCCGCCGCCAGAGGATGCTCACTCCCCCGCTCGACGGCGGCGGCCCACGCCAGCACGGCCTCTTCGGTGTGCCCATTCGCCGGGATCACCGACGTCAATCGGGGCTTCCCCTCCGTCAAAGTCCCGGTCTTGTCTACGACCAGGACGTCGGCCTTCTCGAGGAGTTCCAGTGCCTCGGCATCCCGCACGAGCACGCCTGCCTGCGCTCCGCGCCCGGTTCCGACCATGATCGACATCGGAGTGGCAAGGCCCAGGGCACACGGACAGGCGATGATCAGCACGGCGACCGCGTTGACGAGAGCGTGGGCAAGCCGCGGCTCGGGACCGGCAAGGCCCCACACGACGGCTGTGATCACGGCAACGACGAGGACGGCCGGCACGAACCACGACGCCACCACGTCGGCCAGACGCTGGATGGGCGCTCGGCTGCGCTGTGCCTCGCTGACCCTCTGTACGATCTGGGCGAGCAGGGTGTCCCGACCGACGCGCTCCGCCCGGAAGACGATCGATCCGGTCTGGTTGAGCGTGGCTCCGATAAGCCGGTCTCCCTCCGACTTCTCGACCGGGATCGGTTCGCCGGTGACCATCGACTCGTCGACGGAGCTGCGGCCCGACTCCACGACGCCGTCCACGGGGATCTTCTCACCTGGCCGAACCCGGAGACGGTCGCCGACCTCGACGGATGCGAGCGGCACGTCCTTCTCGCTGCCGTCGTCGTCGATCCTGCGCGCCGTCTTGGGTGCGAGACCGAGCAGGGCCTTGATCGCCCCGGTCGTTGCGTGGCGCGCACGCAGTTCCAGGACCTGACCGAGGAGGACCAACGTCGTGATCACCGCAGCCGCCTCGAAGTACACCGGGATGCGGCCCGCATGACCCGTGAAGCCTTCCGGAATGAAGTCCGGGAACATCACGGCGAATGCGCTGAACACGAACGCGGCGCCGGTGCCCATGGCGATCAGCGTGAACATGTTGAGGCTGCGGTTCACGATCGAGGTCCAGCCGCGTTGGAAGAACGGCCAACCACCCCACAGGACGACCGGCGTCGCCAGCACGAACTGGACGATCACCAGCACCCGATCCGGGATCGCAGTCTGAACCGGTTGTCCGGGGATCATCTCCGACATCGCCAGGACGAACACCGGCGCTGTGAGCGCGAGGCTGATCCAGAATCGGCGGCTCATCGAGCGGAGTTCGGGACTCGGGCCCTCGTCTTCCGTGACCCTGACCGGCTCGAGGTCCATGCCGCAGATCGGGCACGATCCGGGCCCAGGACGGACAATCTCGGGGTGCATCGGGCAGGTGTACTCGACCGTCTCGCCCTCGGAAACCGGCGCAGGCCGCTCGACGGCATGGTCCTCCGCGCGGTTGCCCGGCGGGTGAGCGCGGTGTTCGTGGCAGTGGTTTTGCATTTTCGTCCCTCCTCACCCCGGAAGACGGATCACGCCGTCTCACCTTACACTCCTCGGGTCCGCGGGCCGGAGACACGGGGAACCGAGCGAGAAAGCCTTGGTTAGAATAGGGGCCGATGAACACGGACGACCAGGACGCAGCCCGACCAGCCGACGCGGACGTTGTCCACGCCTTGGTCGAGAACCACAGGCGTTTCCTCTCGTTTCTCGAGCGACGCGTCGGCGACCGGGCTTCGGCGGAAGAGATTCTCCAGTCGGCCTATGCGCGAGCCGTCGAGAAGGGCGTTTCCGCGGACGAATCCGAGGGGGCGGTGCACTGGTTCTTCGCCGTCCTCCGGAACGCCGTCACGGACCATTATCGTCGGCGCGCCGCGGAGGCACGCGCCATCGAAACGATCGCCGACGAGGGAATTCCCGAGATCACGGATCCGGAGTTGCGGGCGGAGGTTTGTGCTTGCTTTCGTCGGCTGTTGCCGACGCTGCGTGAACGCTACGCGACGATTCTCGAGCAGGTCGATCTCGAGGATCGTGCCGTGACCGATGTCGCCGAGGAACTGGGAATCACCCCGAACAACGCGAGCGTCCGCCTTCACCGAGCTCGCGGCGCTCTCCGCAAGCAACTTGAACGTAGCTGCGGCGTGTGTGCGACCCACGGTTGTCTCGAGTGCTCCTGCAGCGGTGAGATCTCGGTCGAATATCGTGCTCGATCACACGCACGTAGACGCCCCGGCGGTTGCGAGCCCGACTGAGGCCTGGTTTACCAACTGCTCTACAGGACGAGCGGCGCGCGGCCAGAATCAAGGGTTGGTGCCGGAGGTGGGAGTCGAACCCACACAGCCTTTCGGCTCGAGGATTTTAAGACACAAGAAAAAGGGCGGCGGATCAACGATTTCTTTGATTCGTCGCCCTTTCCCGTTTACGAGAGTTACGAGGCGTGCTCTACAGTCCGAGGAGTATGGACATCCAGTTGGACACCTGTTCACCGAGGTGAGCGGGGCCGAGCGCTCGCGCAGAGCGTCGGCAAGACCAGCAGGGTCAGCAGCGTGTCGCTGACGACTCCTCCGATCACGACCGTCGCGAGCGGCCGCTGGATCTCCGCGCCGACACCCGTG
>CBDTXZ010000273.1:0-3481 GCA_965364515.1 uncultured bacterium | reverse complement strand
GCCTGCCACCGAATCGCCGGATCTCCCTCCATGAGCCAATCTCCAACCCGAGCGTCCATCTCCCGAACATACGCCCCGGGGGCTGTGGCTGTCGGACCAGAGCCGGGCACCGTCCCGGTAGAGGGCCAGGCCCCGCAACCCTCGGTGCGGGGTAGTCTCAGATCTCGAGGGGCAGCCTCGAATCCTGGCGGGCTCGCAAGCCTCTACGAGTGAGGAGCGTTGGTGAAGAACTGGTGGCAAGCGATGATGTCGTACCCGGCGACCTGGGCAGTGATTGCGCTCGTGGTTGCGGCCGTTGCCACCATCCTCGTTCTGCTCGAGCCGACCGGATTCATGGTCCCCGTGCTCTTCGTGCTGGCTGCAGTCGCTCTGGTTGCGTGGCCACTCACCCTGACCGTCACGGGGACACTCAACCGCCTGCAGTTCAGCCTGCCCCGGCTCACCGAGGTCGACGCCGAGGAGATGGAGAAGCTCCTGAACGAGCTCGCCGAGCTCGAAGACCCCCGACCCGGTCGGCAACTCAAGTCGCTCACCCAGAAACGTGACAATCTCACCAACGTGCTCGGCAGTCGGCTCGACGCCGGCGAACTCACCTACGCCCGATATCTGACCACCGCACAGGCGGTCTACGAGTCCACACTCGAAAACCTCCATGAGGTCGCGGTCGCACAGCGAAGCATCAGCGCCATCGACGGCGAGTACATCGAACTGCGCCTGGCCGAGCTGGCCGCCGACACCGACATCAGCGAAGCCGACGAACGCGAACGGGCGTCGCTCGAGGGGCGGCGTTCGCTGCGGCTCAGCCAGGAGCAGAAGGTGGCCGACCTGCTCGCCGAGAACGAGGCAGCGATGACACTGCTCGACCGGACTGCCACGTCGCTGGCTGATGCTCCGATCGGAAGGACGCCCGAGGAAGCCAAGGCGGCGATGGCGGCACTCGAGGAGCTGGCGGATCGTGCCAGCCGCTATGCCACCGGATAGGTTCAAGCAGAGAACAACGAGGAGACGACGATGACAGGCGAAACCCCGGCCGCAGCGGCCACACTCCCGGCGCTCAACCTGAGCCTCGGTATGGAAGAAGCCAAAGCCGAAGTGGCCGAGCTCGCGCCCGAGCCGACCTCCGAGATCGAGCAGAAGGCCGATGCGTACGCCGCCCAGCTGATCGCGCTCGACCCAACGGATCACGATTCGATCCAGCGCAGCCGCGAGGCCGTCGAGTCGATGGGGCGCGACCTGCAGCGTCAGGCCGCAAACCAAAGCCGCATGCTCCAGGCCCCCGTCCGCGACCTCTCACACAGCGCCGAGGACGGCGGACCCGTGGCCCGGTCCCTCACCGACCTCCGTATCGAGGTGGAGAAGCTCGATCCCGTGTCCGTCGACCTCGAGCCCGGCTGGTTCACGCGAATGGTGGGGGCGATCCCGGGCGTAGGCACGCCGCTCAAGCGCTACTTCATGCAGTACGAGTCCAGCCAGACCGTGATCGACTCGATCGTCAAGTCCCTCGAGAAAGGGCGTGATCAGCTCAAGCGTGACAACGTCACCCTCGGTGAGGACCAGCGCCACATGCGCGAACTCACCCACACGCTCGCAGAGCAGATCGCACTCGGACAGGCCATCGACGCCCGGCTCGGCGAACAGCTCGCTATCGAGGCCGACGAGGCCAAGCGCCAGTTCATCGAAGAAGAGCTCCTGTTCACGCTCCGGCAGCGGATCATGGACCTCCAGCAGCAACTCGCCGTCAACCAGCAGGGAGTCCTGGCGACCGAACTGATCATCCGCAACAACAAGGAACTCGTACGCGGGGTCGATCGAGCCATCGACGTGACCGTGAGTGCTCTGCAGGTCGCAGTGACCGTCGCACTGGCACTCGCCCACCAGAAGATCGTTCTGGACAAGGTCGAAGCGATCAATCGGACGACCTCCGACATCATCGCCGGCACCGCCCAGCGGCTCCGCCAGCAGGGCACGGAGATCCACCGGCAGGCGTCGTCGTCGATGCTCGACATGGACTCGCTCCGCTCCGCCTTCGCCGACATCAACGCTGCGCTCGACGAGATCTCGACCTACCGACGCGAGGCGCTTCCACAGATGGCATCCACGATCGTTGAGTTCGACCAGCTGGCCGAAGAGAGCGAAGAGGCGATCCAGAAGCTGGAACAGGGACGTGCCGCCGCCACGGCACTGGAGCTGGACACCACGCCGGACGCACCGGAGTCCGAATGACGACGACCCCAGGGGGGATCCTCCGATGATGCCAATTCGCAAGCTCCGCCTCGTCGCCATGGTGGCCGTGTTGGCGCTGGTCGCCGCGGCGTGTGGCGAGCCCGAACCGCTGTCCCTCGAAGAGGCCGAGATCGAGCTTCAAGAGCTGGTCGACGACATCAACTGGATCGACGACCCGGTGACGCGACGCGCCAACTTGGCGCCGAGTGGGGCCGCCGACCTCGCCCAGACCCTGCCCGACATCGACCAGTTCCCGATCGAGGTACGCGCCCCTGGCGGCACCGAGGTCGTGGTCGAGATCTTCGCCTCCACCGAGAAGTCCGGCGACGGGACCGACGGATGGATGATCGAGGTCGCCGAGGACTTCAACAACGAGCGGATCACTCTCTCCGATGGACGGAGCGCCGCCGTGGAGATCCGCGAGATCGCCTCCGGTACCGGATACCAGTACATCGCCGCAGGCCGTGACATCCCTGGCGGTTTCAGTCCCTCCAATCATCTGTGGATACAGATGGCCGCCGTTCACGAGACCATGACACCAGTCGCCGAGCAACTCGTCCCGAACGTTGCCGGCATCGTCATGGAATCCGACACGGCCGACGAACTGCGGGCCGAGTATTCGACCCTCGACGCTGCGAGCCTGATCGAAGCGGTCGTGGCCGGTGACGTCGTGATGGGCTACACCGACCCGTTCGCATCCAGCACCGGTCTCAACTTCCTGCTCACGGTGCTCAACGACTTTGCAGACGGCGATGAGTCCAGACTGACTGCACCCGACGTGGCGAGCGTTCTCGAACAGTTCCAACAGCAGGTCCCCTTCGTCGCCCTCACCACATTGCAGATGCGGGAGTCCGTCGAGAACGACAACGGCTCGCTCGACGCCTTCGTCATGGAGTGGCAGACCTACATCCAGACGGACTCGCTGCGCTCGGGGTTCGAGTTCATCCCGTTCGGGATCCGACACGACAACCCGCTCTACGCAGTCGGCGACGTCTCCCCCGGGGAGCTCGAGACGTTGGAGGCATTCGCCGACTTCGCCCGACGCGACCGCTATCGGAACCTCGCCGAGGACTACGGCTTCGATCCGCCCGACTACACCTCCGACGTCGCCATCCCGTCCGGATCGACCCTGATCGACGCCCAGAACCTCTGGAAGGAGAAGAAAGACGGTGGACGCCCGGTTGCAGCGGTCTTCGTCGCAGACGTGAGCGGCTCGATGGCCGGCACCCGGCTCTTCTCCCTCCAGCGTGCCCTCCGC
>CBDTXZ010000272.1:0-3485 GCA_965364515.1 uncultured bacterium | reverse complement strand
CTACTTCTGTGTTTCCGAGGCCTTGACGAACGCGGTGAAACACGGTCGCGCGCCGATCGCGATCAGGGTGTTTGACGATTCCGGTGAGCTGGCGTTTACCGTGTCCGACTCCGGCCCCGGCTTCGACCCGACCACCGTTCGGCGAGGCTCGGGTCTGAACAACATGACCGATCGACTCGACGCCCTCGAAGGGACCATCACCATCGATACCACACCTGGGATCCGGACCGTTGTCGCCGGGCGCCTGCCCATCACCTCGGTCGAGGTGATGGCATGACCGACACCCAGGAAACCCACCCCTTCGACGCCTCCACCGCCCGGTCCGCTGAGCCGACCGAGCCATGGCGCATCGCTTGGGTGCTCCTCGGCGTGGCGCTATCTGCTCTTGCTGCACTCAATGCCTTCGCGTTGTGGATCGAGTCCGGAGGATCCATCGATCCAGAAGCCGTCATCGCTTCCGAGCCCACCTTCCAGACCATGTTCCGGTACTTCGGTTTCGAGTTCATGGGAGACAGCCTCGGGTTCGGAGCGCTGCTGGTGTTCAGCGCCCTGGCGCTCTCACGCGACCACTCGAACCGGTTTGCGTGGATTCTCGGAGGCTCGGTCGTGAGCTGGATGACCGGCACAGCGCTGATAGGCCTGGCCATGCTCTCGGTCGCCGGCGCGATACCCGCTGCCATGGCGCCCGGGTTGACCTGGTCCAGCGAGGCCGTCTACGCCGTTTTCGGCTTTGGCCTCATGCTGATGATCGCCGTGTTCCCGAGCGGCCGCCTCCCTGCCGGCCCGTGGCGTCGCGTCTTGCTCACCGCGAGCTCGGTCACTGCGATCGCCGGGCTCGTCCGACTGCTCGTTCCGGGACCGATGGTGTCGGGCATCAATTCGATCCCGACAACGTTCGACAATCCGCTCGGCATCGGATTCCTGTCGGGATTGAACCTCGATTTGGTCGAGCTCGCTGAGATCGTGCTCCCCGTCGCTGCGGTCGCCTCACTCGTCCGTACCTATGTGAGGTCGGGACCCGAGGTGCGACATCAGGTGAAATGGATCGTTGCCGTGGTCCCGATCATGGTTGCGGCTTCGGGATTGATGTCGTTCATCGAGACGCCTTGGGAAGGCCTTCCCGCAACAGTGGCGCTCTGGCTCTTCGCTATTGCGCTTGGTGTGGCGATCACCAAGTATCGGCTCTACGACATCGACGTGATCATCAATCGAGCACTGGTGTTTGCGCTACTGGTGGGTTTCATCACCCTGGTGTACGCAACGGTGGTGGTCGGCGTCGGGTCGATGTTCGGTGGCTCGAACGTCGGGTGGTCGATTGCAGCAACCGCTCTGGTCGCGGTGGTTTTCGAGCCCGTTCGGAATCGCGTCCAACGATGGGTGAACCGGCTTGTGTACGGGCGGCGGGCAACGCCCTACGAGGTCCTGTCCGACCTGACCGGACGACTTGCGAAGACCGAGCGTGAGGAAGGGCTGCTCGACCGAATGGCTGTCCGGCTGGCCGAAGGAACCGGGGCGGCTCGTGCAGTGATCTGGGTCAGGGCGACCGACGGATTCCACGCTGCTGCGTGCGATCCGGTGGCAGAGCGACCGGTCCACTCGTCGGATCGAATCGACGAGCTGCCGGGTGTGGTCGTCCCCATCCATCACAATGGAGAGCTGCTCGGCGCGCTGTCCGTCGAGACCGGTCGCGGCGACGCACTGACGCCCACCGAGGTTCGCCTGGTCGACGACCTGGCCGGGTCGGCCGGGCTGGTGATGCGGCGGTTGCGGCTGGATACGTCGTTGGAACAGAAGGCCCGAGAGCTGGAGGAGTCACGGCGTCGGTTGGTGAATGCCCAGGACGTGGAACGGCTTCGGTTGGAGCGCCAACTCGAGGAGGGAGCCCAACAGCAGGTCGTCGCTCTGAAGGTGCAGCTGGAGTTGGCTCAGCAGCAGGCCCGAGCCGAAGGGGCGGACACGGTTGCGGCATTGATCGCCCAGATCGAGGGAGAGACCCAGGACTCGATCGACCAGATCACGGCGTTGGCGAACGGGATCTACCCGCCGCTGTTGGAGGCGGAAGGGCTGGGAACGGCCCTGTCGGCGCTGGCCGAGTCGGCGCCGGTCGAGGTCCGCGTCGAGACGGCGGTCGGCGAGCGCTACCCGTTGCCCGTTGAAGGCGCCGTCTACTTCAGCATCTCCGAGGCCGTCACCAATGCCGTCAAGTATGGAGAGGCCCCGATCTCGATCGACGTGTCCAATGGAGCCTCGTACGTGACCTTCACCGTCTCCGATTCGGGGCCCGGGTTCGATCCCGGTGCCGTGGCGCGGGGTTCTGGGTTGAACAACATGACCGACCGGCTTCACGCGCTCGATGGATCCATCGACATCGTCTCGGAACCCGGCCGTTCCACCACCATCACCGGAAGAATCCCGACGACAGTGGATGCGGGACTGCGAGCGTGAGTGCGCACATGTTGAACGACCTCGGGTCTGCCACTCCCGAGCCACCAACAGCGCTTGAGCCCACGAGATGGCGCGGGGCCTGGGTGCTACTCACAATTGCGCTCTCGGCCTTGGTTGCGCTCAACGTGGTCGTGTTCTGGCTCGAACGCTGGAGTGGTGTGGATGCCGACGCAATCGTGAGTTCGCACCCGGCGATGCGTGACGTCTTCCGGTACTTCGGACTCGAATTCGTGTTCAACAGCATCGCATTCGGCGCCATCCTCGTGGTCTGCGCCTTGGCGCTCACTCGGGATCGATCGAACATGTTCGCCTGGCTCTTCGGTGGCTCGGTCGGGCTCTGGATGCTGTCGAACGCGTCGTTCGTCGCTACGGCACTCGCGCTCGACGCCGAACCGGTACTCCGAGGGGCGTCTGTCCTCGCGTGGCTCGGCGTCGTCACGATCACGCTCTTCCCGATGGGCCTCAACGTCGCAGTGGCACTCTTCCCGAACGGCAGACTCGCAGCGACGGGACCCTGGAGGTGGATACTTCGAGTGGCGCTGTTCGTCCCGATCGCGATCGTCTCCCTGCGACTGCTCCAGCCCGGCCCGATGTCGCTGGACTACAACGATCCCCCGTTCGCCCTCGACAACCCATTCGGACTCGGCGTGTTCTCCGGATTCGGACCTGCGTGGTCGCAGTTCGCCACCGCAGTGAGCGGGGTCGCTGTGCTCGCGTCGGTCGCGACCACGTATGTCCGGGCCGGGTCCGACGTGCGGCATCAGCTCAAGTGGGTCATCGGCGTCGTTCCGTACGTCGCTGTCTCCGCAGTTCTGATCAGTGCGGTCAATACACCTTGGGCAGGGCTCCCCGTCGCCGTTGGGATTCTGTTGTTCCCGACTGCGCTCGCCTTCGCCGTGACCAAGTATCGGCTGTACGACATCGACGTCGTCATTTCGCGGACTTTCGTCTATGCCTCCCTGGCGGTGTTCATCGGTGTGGTGTACGTCGGGGTCGTCGTCGGGGTGGGGTCGCTGTTCGGGTCGACGGCGGAGCCCAAT
>CBDTXZ010000271.1:0-3513 GCA_965364515.1 uncultured bacterium | reverse complement strand
TCCTCGCGAAAGACCTGCTCGACATGCTCGGTCGCCACGACGACTCAGGAGACCAGCGATTCGTAATCGAAGACCGGCCGCACCTCGACGCTCCCGTATCGTGCTCCGGGAATTCCAGCCGCCACTTCGATGGCATGGTCGAGGTCTCGGCATTCGCAGAGGTAGAACCCGCCGATGACCTCGGCGCTCTCGATGAAGGGGCCGTCGGTGACGATGGCGTCCTCGTTCCTGACCGTGACCGTGGTTGTGATGTCCGACGGCTGGAGCGCCTCGCCGGCGAGAAACACCCCTTCCTCTACGAGGCGCTCTTTGTAGGCCTTGTACTCCCGTTGATGAGCCTCGACCTGTTCCGGCTTCCAGCCTTCCCCCATGTAGGTGTCAGGGAAGTGCAACAGCATGACGTATTTCACGGGCAGTCCTCCCTGTCCACCAGACGGAGAAAGAGCCTGGCTCCCTGCGGGCCCAGGAAGCCGAACTCGCGGCGGACTGCTGCCACCGTAGCCTCCAGGGCACCGTGAGATTCGAGCCAGGCTGCGAAACCTCCCGGTTCGATCTCGAGTTCCAGCAGTCGACCGGCATTGTCGATCAGGGCTTCGATCTTCCGTCGGTTTCGGATGATCGTCGGGTCGGTCACGAGCCGATCCACGTCGGCGGGAGTCAGCCTCGCCACGTACTCCGGATCGAAGTCACTGAACGCACCACGGAAGCCGTCCCACTTCGCCTCCACGACATTGGACGACAACCCACTCTGGAACACGGCAGCGGCGAGCGCCTCGAGGTACTCGCCGAGGCTCGGACTCGTCTGTGCAGTCATCGGGGCCCTCCCGACGTCAACTCCACCTGCACACATCCGGACCGGTACGCGGTCTCGTGGCCCACATTGAGGTTCCACCTGACCCAGAACGTGTCGGGCGCGGTATCGAACGATCCTCCCGGGAACGTCACGCTGACGCCGCCGTTTCCGGACTGGTTCGTCGTCAGCGAGCCTTCGGGCACGGGGATCGGGCCGAACGGATCGCCCTCGGAGCAGGCTGTGAAGAGGAAGACCTCGCCGATGATCTGGTAGGTCGTATCCGGTGCCGCCCCGCTCAGGCGGTGATGCTCGATCGCTCCGAGTTCCCGAGCAATGGTGACATCGACCACGCCGCCCGATCTCAGTGGTGGATGCCCGTCCAAGCCGACCGCAGAGTAGGTGGTCAGACTGGAGTCCGCTCCGGACCCGGCTGCTAAGACCGGAAGCGCCAACGCGGCCAGTGCCACCGCCAGCAGAGATGTGAGTATTGATTTCATCGTCGTCTCCTCGACTCCGCGGCCTGCTCTTCGAGGCCTCTGGGAGTACCACGATCGAGCGGTGCCGAAATCGACACGGCCCGGCGTCAGAGCGTTACGGTGGCGACTCCAATCGACGGGATTTCAGTGATGTCCGAGCAGATCGAGGAGATTGCGGCCGTGCTGGCCGATACGGGGCCCGCGCACCACACCGCCTTCGCGGAGTCGGACGGCTACGACCCAGAGTGGCCACTCTGGTATGCCAACTACGTGGCCGAAGATGTCCGACGAATCCTCGAGCGGCCGGACCTCACCGTGAGCCGCCTCGTGTGGGCCTTCGTAGATGCCGACCAGGCACATGATGCCGACGCATCAGAGGTGCCATGGTCGAGGTTCTATGCCGAACGGTTCGTCGCTGAATTGTGAGCCCGAGTGCCGTAATCGCCAGTTGGCACCCGTTCCCTGGTTCTCCGTCGAACTGAAGATCACCCTGACGGTCAACCACTACCGCGTGATCGAACGGCGACCCGACGGGAGCGGAGGGTCGCCGGTTGTCCTTCGCTCAACAGACGCGGCTTCTCGAGGCCGGTACAGGGACTCGACGTCTGGAGAGACCAGCTGGCGGTCAGGACCGTTTCTTGGTTCGAGCGGAACCGCTCTCCCGGGCGAGATACCCAGAGCAGGCGCACTTCGGCACACTGCACGGATTCTGGCCTCGATGTTCTCGCTGGGGGTGTCCGCAGTGGCTGCACCGAGCGTCCACATCGCTGCCCGGAGCCATCATGAGGACCCTCCGGACGCCTGTGACCGCCGAGTTGGCCAGAGCCGCGTTGCCGTGATTCTCTCCGACAGGTCTCTCGGTGTCGAGCTCAATGCCCGAACGTCCGGTCGACCGATTGATTGGCTGCCCCGGTGTGGGCGGCCTTCTTGGCCTTCTTTTCGAGTCGCTTTGCCTTCAGGTCCTTGGCGGCCGGCTTCTTCGCGCTTCGGCCACCTTTGTCCTTGCTTGCCATGAGTGCCTCCTGGCGGACCACCGAAATGGCGGCCAGATGCCATTGTCTCACAAGCGAAGCGCCGACGCGGCGGATGTGGGCCGGGTCATCGGCTGCGGCCGAAGTCGAAGATCCGGTTCCGGAGCGGTCGGGCAACTCGGCGCCGCCAATCATCCGCGTCGCCCGTCGAGAAACCGGTTGACGTATGAACGTGCGTCCAGCGGTTCGACGGCCAGGACAGCTCTCAGTGATGCTCGTGCTAGCAGCGGCCCCAGAAACGCCCGAACCGTATCCTCGACTGCCTCTTGGGCAAGGTCGCCCCGCGCCTGATGGTGGATGACGAGATCTCGTATCGCATCGGCATTCCGCTCCAGGATCGCCTTGGCTCTGACCCCCAGGTCCGGGTCGGAGGTCAGTTCGGGAAGAACTCGGTCGGCCAATGCGGGCCAGGAGTCGATGAAGGCCACGTAGCGCTCGGCAAGTGCGGTCAGGTCGCCTTCCAGATCGTCTGTCGGGCTCTGGGCTCGTCCTCGGAAGCCCTCGGTGACCTTGTCGAGCGCGGCATCCACGAGCCCCGCCTTGGTCCCGAATTGACGGAAGAGGGTGACCTCGCTGACACCGGCACGATCGGCGATGTCCCGAGTCGTTGCTCCCCGGAAGCCGTGTTCAGACAGGACTGCCAGGGAGGCCTGAATGAGACGCTCCCTGGCAGAAAGACGTTCGGTCACGCCGCGAGACCCGCTGCAGTGGGTCGAGGCGCGACGCCCGCCGCCTCCGATGACCGAAGCTCGCGATTCTCGATCACGAGGAATCGAACGAGCACGATGCTGAGCACCAGGTGCCCCGGAGCGGTGATCAGTCCGGGGAAGTATCCACCCTCCACGAGGGGGAACACGAAGTGCGCAATGGCGTTGATCAAGCCGGCACCGAGCGCGTAGAACCACAGGAAGTAGTTGGCAATACGGGATCCGTACAGGACGCCGGCCCCGGCGAGCACCCAGGCAGCTCCGAACCCGAACACGAAGATGGCGAGGAACGATTCGGTGCTCCAGTCACGGCTGCTTCCGACCAGGTCGACGAATTCGTGAGGGAAGCCACCGTTCCACTCCTCGGAGAGATGAACGATCTGAAACGCCACCGCGGCGAGGTACGCCGCAACGATGCTCTTGGATCGAACCGGGCGGCGGTATCCGGTCCTCAGCCATGCGACGAACGCCACCGATGCCGCACCACCCAGGATGGCGACTGCGGG
>CBDTXZ010000270.1:0-3570 GCA_965364515.1 uncultured bacterium | reverse complement strand
CCCGAAGGCGACCGGGGTGACGGAGCGGTAGGTTCCTCCCGATGGATCTGATCGATGAGGCTGCCGCCCTGCTCGCAGACCGGGCAGACCCCGAGCGAGCGGCGAACATGGCGGCGTACATGAAGACCGACATGCCCTTCTACGGCGTGTCTTCTCCTGTCCGGCGACAGATCGTGAAGCAACTCGTCCATCACTCCCCGAAGACGAACGAGGAGTACCGCGGCCAGGTCACCGCCCTCTGGGAGCGGCCACATCGGGAGGAGAAGTACCTGGCGATCGACTGGGCCAGGCGTCACCGGTCATTCGTCACCTTCGAGAACATCGACCTCTACGAACGGATGATCACCGAGGGAGCCTGGTGGGACTTCGTGGACGACATCGCCGCCAACCTGGTCGGCTCGGTCGTCCGTGCCGATTTCGATCGAATGCGCCTCATGCTCGAGCGATGGCTGAGCGGCGACCATCTCTGGCTCCGACGGACCGTGATCATCTGTCAGTTGAAGTCCAAGGACAGGACGGATGCGGCGCTGCTCTTCGACGCTTGCGAGCGCGCCGGCCATGAGACGGACTTCTTCATCCGGAAGGCGATCGGATGGGCGTTGCGGTCGTATTCGAAGGTCGACCCCGATGCTGTCCGTGACTTCATCGAGGAGCATCACGACGACTTGTCGGGTCTCAGCCTTCGAGAGGCCACCAAATACCTGTGAGAGGAGATCGATGAAGCGGCTCATCTTGTTTCGCCACGGCAAGTCAGACTGGCATGCCCCACACGGGTCCGATCACGAACGGCCCCTGAACAATCGAGGTGTCGCAGCTGCACAGACAATGGGCCGTGTCCTCGAACGCGCAGGTCTCGCACCGGATCATGCAATCACGTCATCGGCCGTTCGGGCGAAGACCACGCTCGAGCTGGCCTCTGCAGCCGGTGGCTGGGAGAGCGTGCTCGAGGTGAGTGACGAGTTGTACGGAACGACCCCCGGTGGCGCACTGAAGGTTGCCGCCCGGGTGACCAACGAGGTCGAGTCGCTCATGCTCGTAGGCCACGAACCCACGTGGAGTGGCCTCGGACGCCACCTGACAGGCGGACACCTGACCGTCAAGACCGCCACCGTGATCGGTATCGATCTGTCCATCGGCTCGTGGCGCGATGTCGACACGCGGGGGAGTCTGGCTTTTCTGCTGCAACCGAGACTCTTCACCGACTGGGTCGAAGAGCGCTCCACATGAGCTTCTCGGGACGTTCGGAGAGGAGCCCCCGTTACCCCTAGCCCTTGATGGGGTGGCGGAGAATCGTCTTGAGATTCTCTGGTTTCGCTCGAGTCGGATCTCCCAGATAGATCTCGTGATGGCGTCCATGCAGCTCGTAGCCGTGTGCCTCGGCGAACGCGTCCATCTTCTCGATCGTGGCCGGCTCGGCGCTGTACGGGCCGATGTGCATGATCTGGATGGCGGGCCCTTCCTTCCACCGTTCGAAGCGGATCTCGCTCAGGACCGGATTGGGTCGCTTCACTCCGGCGTCATGCACGGCCTTCTCGAACATGGCTCTGGAGATGTGGTCTGGCTGAAGCATGATCAAGCTGTAGAGCCAGGGCTCCTGTCGATTCCAGTCGAAGGCGCCCGACTCGGTCGACCACAGGCCCTCCATCGCCATCACGGTGAAGTCGATCGGGTCTTCCTCCCGGAGTTTGGACATGAACTTGAGCCCGTAGGCAACCCCATACATGGCGCTCATGGCCTCCCGGAACGACTCCGAATCCGAAGGTCCGACTCCGGGAGGGAGTCGACCGTCCAACCAGATGAACTGGAGTTCGGGAACGTCGACGACCGCGACCTCCCGCGCCGATGGCGCGTAGAGCCCTTTGTACTGCTTTCGGAGATCGAGCTTGGGGACCGTCGGTTTCGTCTTGGGCGCCGTCATGCTCCCGACTCAATCGGAGGAACCCGGAGAGCAGTAGGGTCGGTCGTCACCGATTCGAGGTGGACGAGCGAGCATCCGGACGGTCAGTGGCTGGGCTGGTACCAACACACGATGCGAGAACCGCTAGTGGATCGTCGTTGCTCGACGGATTCGGATCGGGCCTCTCGCAGTCGAAGGATCGACGACTCGCCCGTTCTGGGTGATCTCGACCTGGCCGGATGCGACGAGCCTGCGGGCTGCCATCCGGGAGTCCTCCATCAGCTCTCGCCACCCCTTCGGAGCGACGTTCCTCGCCGCGTCGGAGGGACAGATCGACCCGTTCCGCTCGTCGAGCAGCCGAAGCAAGGCGACCTCGAGTTCGTGATCCGTCTGAAGGAGCTTTCTCGAGCGACACGACTTCGAGCAGTAGAGGACCGAATCCCAGTCCCGCTCCCACTTCTTGCGCCACTCGATCCGGCGGCCGCACACCGCGCAGACCTTGTCGGGTTGTGTCACGGGCGGATCAGTCGACGGTCCACGTTCCCTGAGACGCCAGGAGGCCGGCGAGATCGCCGGGGCCGCGCTTGGACTGTGCCTCGACCAATTGGGCGGACATGGCCGACTCGTACGTTGGGCGCTGAACGTTGCGGAAGATACCCAGCGGTGTCGGGCCGTCCGGATGGTGGCTCAGACGGCTCAGCGAGAATGCGATCGTGGGGTCCTGACGCTGCGGATCGTGCACCAAGATCTCGGAAGCGTCAACCGCAGAACGGTCGACGATCCTGCATTGCCCGTCCTGGAAGACGACCGCCTTCTCGTCCTCGGCTCCGAAGATGATCGGCTTGCCTGCCTCGAGATTGATCCGGTTGTGCTCGCGCTCACCCTTGCCGGTGAGGGCGATGAACGCTTTGTCGTTGAAGACGTTGCAGTTCTGATAGATCTCGATGAGTGCCGAACCCTGGTGATCGTACGCGGCCTGGAGCAGCGATTGGGTGTGGTTGCGGTCCATGTCGAGCGTTCGCCCCACGAAAGACGCCTCGGCGCCGAGAGCCAACGAGACGGGGTTGAACGGATAGTCGATCGAGCCCATCGGCGTCGACTTGGTTCGCTTGCCGGTCTCCGACGTGGGGGAATACTGGCCCTTCGTGAGCCCGTAGATCTGGTTGTTGAAGAGCAGGATCTTGATGTTCATGTTGCGCCGGAGCGCGTGGATGAGGTGGTTGCCACCGATCGACAGGGCGTCTCCGTCGCCGGTGATGACCCAGACCGACAGGTCCGGGCGGCTCGAGCTGAGGCCGCTGGCGATGGCAGGGGCGCGGCCATGGATCGTGTGCATCCCGTAGGTGTTCATGTAGTACGGGAAGCGTGACGAGCATCCGATCCCCGAGATGAAGACGATCTCTTCTCGTTTCACCCCCATCTCGGCCATGAAGCCCTGGACGGAGGCGAGAATCGTGTAGTCGCCGCAACCGGGACACCAGCGGACCTCCTGGTCCGTCTGAAAGTCTGAACGTGTGTAGGTGGGGGTGGTCATTCTGAGATCATCTCCAGGATCTTGTCTTCGATCTCGGACACTTTGAACGGCTCGCCTGCGACCTTGTCCAAGCCGACGGCATTCGACAGGAACTCGGCCCGGAGGAGGAACCGCAGTTGGCCGCTGTTCATCTCCGGTA
>CBDTXZ010000269.1:0-3597 GCA_965364515.1 uncultured bacterium | reverse complement strand
CGGGCGGTGTCGTATGCGTCCTTGACGGCCTCCAGACAGGTGCGGGCGCCGAGGCAGCCGTCGTCCATGCGCTGGCCCGGCCCCCAGATCACACCCGGCTCGATGACGTTGCGGTTCCGGATCTCCCACCCCGAGATGCCCACGAGCTCTGCGAGCCGATCGAGTGCCCCCTCCATGGCGAATTGCGCCTGGTTGGCGCCGAACCCCCGGAAGGCGCCGCACACAGGATTGTTGGTGCGAACGGCAACCGCTTCGACATCGATCGTCGGGGTCACGTACGGCCCCGATGCGTGGCCCGCCGCACGCTCGAGCACTTTCATGCCGACCGAGGCGTAGGGGCCCGAATCGCCGATCATGCGGGCCTTGACGGCGGTGAGCCTGCCGTCGTCGTCACAGCCGACGCTGAGGTCGATCCGGATGGGGTGTCGCTTGGCGTGCATGAGGAACGATTGCTCTCTGGTGAGGGTGCACTTGACGGGACGTCCGGTGAGATGCGCGGCCAGCGCCGTCTGCGCCTGGTTCGACATGTCCTCCTTGCCGCCGAATGCCCCGCCGTTCGACACCAGCTGGACGCTCACCCGGTCGGTCGGCAGGTCGAGCACCGCACAGATCTGATCGCGATCGTCCCAGACACCCTGGCCACCGGAATAGACGTGAAGACCGCCGTCTTCTCGTGGGACTGCGAGTGTCGACTCTGGCTCCAGGAAAGCGTGTTCGACGCGCTGGGTCTCGAAGACCTCCCGAACGGTGTACGTCGAGGACGTCAACGCGGCATCTGCATCGCCGCGGGAGTACACCGAGCGTGAGAGCACGTTGCCGTCGAGTCCCCACACGGCGTCCTCCTCCGACTCGAGAGCAGACACGGCGTCGGTGAAGGGGACGTGCACGTCGTAGGACACCCGGATCAACTCGGTGGCATGCCGCGCAATCTGCTGGGTCTCCGCAACCACGATGGCGATCACGTCCCCGAGATAGCTGGTCCGTCCACCGACTGGGATGAACACCGGCCAGTCGGTGTGGATGAGGCCAACGGAGAGCTGCCCGGGCACATCGTCGCCGGTGTAGACAGCGACGACACCTTCGAGGGCCTCCGCCTCCGACGTGTCGATCGAGACGACATCGGCCCGGGCATGATCCGCCAGCCGGAGGGCCCCGTGCAACATGCCGGTCACCCTCAGATCGTCGATGTAACCGCGGTCGCCGAGAGCCAGCTCGGCAGCCTCGTACTTGACCGTGTCCGTGCCTACGCCGCCCCCCGGCCCTCCGTCTGGTATCTCGTCTCCGGATGCGAGCAGCTCGATCGCTTCGATGATCTTCGTGTAGCCGGTGCAACGGCAGAGATGTGCGCCCAGCCGACCCTGGATCGTGCGCCGGTCGAGGCCGGGCCCCTTCTGGTCTATCAATGCCTTGGTGCGGACGAGGATGCCGGGCGTGCAGAAGCCGCACTGGAGCGCCCCCTTGGCAGCGAACGCCGCTGCGAGGCGGTTGCGCTCCTCGTCGCCGAATCCTTCGAGGGTCACGACCTCTGTGCCGTCCGCCTTCTCCATAGAGACGAGACATGCCTGGATCGCCTTGCCGTCCATGAGGACAGTGCAGCATCCGCATTGACCCGACGGGGAGCAGCCGTCCTTGGGCGACGTGATGTCCAGTTCCTCCCTGAGGGCCGCCAACAGGTGGGGATGGCGGGCATCGACCGGCCTCGGCTCACCGTTCACGGTGATCGTCACGGTCTGCTGGGGTGCAAGCGTCATCGGCTCTCCTCGGGAGGTGGGATCACACCCCGCTGGCTCGTGATCCTGGCGTAGGCTTCGGGCACGCGATATCGATCGAAGTCGAACAGCGTCTCCTTGTACATCTTGGTTGCATCGAGATCGATCTCGGCGACGATCACTTCGTCTGCCTCCGTCTCGGTCGCCGCGATGATCTCACCCGATGGGGCGATGATCGCCGATCCGGCCAGCGAGTCGACCCCCTCCTCGAGCCCGCCCTTGGCGACCCCGACGACGAACGTCCCGTTCTGGTATGCCCCCGACTGCATCACGAGGTGGTTGTGGAATCCGGCGAGACGATCCTGGTCCGGGTCGGGGACATAGTGCTTGGGTGTGTTGTATCCGATCAGGATCAGCTCGACGCCCTGAAGGCCCAGGACCCGATAACCCTCGGACCATCGCCGATCGTTGCAGATCATCATCCCGACGATCCCCCCGAACGCCCGGAACGACGGGAAGTCGGTACCGGGCTCGAAGTAGTGGCGCTCGGCGTGCTGGAAGGGTCGATCGGGCTCTGGCTCGGCGTGGCCGGGAACGTGGACCTTGCGGTAGATGCCGACGGTCGATCCGTCCGTATCGACCAGGTGGTAGACGTTGTGGCGGTGACCGTCCGACGTCTTGAGGGCGTAGCCCAGAGCAAAGCCGACACCGAGCCGCACCGCTTCGTCCCACAATGGCTTGGTGAATCGGTTGGGCATCTCGGTCTCGTAGAAGTGGTCTGCCTCCGACAGCGGGACGTGCCACCGAGGGAAGAACGTGGTGAGCGCGAGCTCGGGGAACGCCACCAGCGTCGCTCCTCGCGTGGCCGCCGTCCGCAGCATGGAGATGAGACGTTCGACGACATCGTCCCGAGAATCGCTCAGCGCCACGGGTCCCATCTGCGCGGCTGCAATCGTGAGGAGTCGGCTCATGCGTCCAACTCTACAAATCGAAAGGTTTCGACACGGTCAACTCCCGGGAACCCGGAGCACCCGGCTCACGTCTACTCGATATGAAGCAACTGAACTCTTTCCGTGTGGTCGTGGCCGTGTCGATGCTCCTCGCCGCGTGTGGTGCAGACGTGACCACGACCTCACAACCGGTTTCCACGACGTCGTCGAGTGTGATCGGCACCACGGTCGCGGACACGACGACGACCGGACCCGAGTCCCCAACCGGCGACCGGAGCGATCCTGCCGAGGGTTGGGGTCGGCTCGACGTCGACACCGAGGTGTTCGGCGGTGTCGTGCCCGTCGGTGGGGCGGTTCAGGATGGCCGTACGGTGCTCGTCGCCTGCTCCGACGACGGCACGTTCCCGGTCTGGTGGTCTGACGCAGATCTCGAATTCGAGCGGGCGAATGGACCGGAGGGTGTCTCCTGTGTCCAGCAGGTCGAATCGACGGCCCTCGGCTGGTTCGGTGGCGGTGCCGGGCAACTGTTGCGGTCGGCCGACGGGATCACCTGGGAGGAGGTCGACGTGGCCGGCAGCCTCGGATACGAGGAGCCCTTCCAACTGGGCTACGCCGACAACCTCTTGGTGTCGCCCGACGGCACCAGGATCACCGTGTTGTACCGGCGCGCCGCCGAGGCCGAGTCCACGGTTGCAACGCTGGTCACCACGGTCGATGGTGAGACCTGGGTCCAGAATGCGCATCCCTCGCAGTCGCTGTTCGACAGTTCGTCGATCACGGCGGTGATCGAGGGCGGCGACGGTCTTCTCGCGGGCGGCTCCTCACCCGGGGGAGAGTTCGTGCCGACGGCTGCCGTGTTCACGTCCCGCGATGGCCTCAGCTGGCGTCGGCTCACCCCGCGCGGGAACGCCGATTTCGACGACAAGGTGATCAACGAC
>CBDTXZ010000268.1:0-3598 GCA_965364515.1 uncultured bacterium | reverse complement strand
GAGGTTCTCTTCGACCGTCAGGCTGGGGAACACGTTGTTGTTCTGCGGCACGTAGCCGATGCCTCGCTCGACCAGCTCATGCGCCTTCAGTTTGATGATGTCGTCACCCTTGTACGTGACCTCTCCGCTGGTGACGGTGATGAGCCCGAACAGCGCCTTGAGCATCGTCGACTTGCCTGCGCCGTTGGGGCCGATGATGCCGACGAGCTCTCCGGGGGCGAGCTCGAGATTCACGCCGTTGAGGATCGGCACTCCCGGCGTGTACCCGGCGACAACGTTGTCGATGACGATGAGCGGTTCTGTCATGGTTGCTCCTCACCGAGCACATCGGCGTCGAGATTGAGGGCGGAGTCGTGGTGTGATCCGAGGTAGGCATCGATCACTTGCTGATTGCTGCCGATCGTGTCGGGCGGCCCCTCGGCGATGATACGGCCTTCGGCCATGACCACGACCCAATCCGAGATGTCCCTGACGACATCCATGTCGTGCTCGACGAACATGACGGTGATCCCCTCGTCGCGCAGGCTCTTGACGTGTTCGAGCAGCGACTGGGTCAACGCCGGGTTCACACCCGCCATCGGCTCGTCGAGCATCACCAAGGTCGGGTCTGCCATCAATGCTCGGGCCATCTCCAACAGCTTGCGCTGCCCGCCGGACATCGTGCCTGCATACTCGTCCCGCATGTGATCAAGCTTGAATCGCTCCAACAGGGCATCGGCGCGGGCCTCGATCTCCTTTTCCTGAGCATTCCAGAGCGGGGACACGAGGGCGGCGAAGAAGTGCTCACCCTTCTGGTGGGTGGCGCCGAGCTTCATGTTCTCGATGACCGACAACTTGGTGAGCGCCTTTGTGAGCTGGAACGTCCTCACCATGCCTTTGCGCGCCAGCTCGTGTGAGGACTGGCCCGATGCGACCTCCCCGTCGAAGACCGCCTTTCCGCTGTCGGGCTGGTCGAAGCCGGTGAGCAGATTGAAGAACGTCGTCTTTCCCGCACCGTTCGGGCCGATCAGAGCGGTGATCACACCACGCTGGACCTCGAGGTGGTCGACGTCGACGGCTTTCAGACCGCCGAACGCCTTCGTGACGTCGTCGACGACGAGGATCGAGTCCGGCTTGGACGCGCCGGGCTGGGGTGCGACCTGCGCGAGCTGCTCAGCGGGCGTCAAGGGCCATCTCCTCCCTCGATCCGAAGAAGCCCTGCGGTCTGAACACCATCAGCAGGGCGAGAGCGGCGCCCACGATCCAGAATCGGATCTGATCGATCTGGCTGGTGTCCATGATCGAGGTGGGGATCAGCCCCTCGTCGACGAGTTGACGGCCGGTGTTCTGGATGAACGTGATCATGAACCAGTAGACGACCGCACCGAAGACTGGAGCCCACACCCTCCCGACGCCACCCAGGATCAGCACGAGCCAGAAGAAGAAGGTGAGCGGAGCGACGAAGAAGTCGGGCTGGACCGTGGCGTTTCCGAGCGCCTGGACCATCCCGCCGAGTCCCCCGATGACGCCGCCGAGGATGAGTGCCTGAAGCTTGTACCAGTAGGCGTTCTTGCCGAGCGCCCTGGCGGCATCCTCGTCCTCCCGGATGGCCTTCACCACCCGCCCCCATGGGGAGCGCATCAACTGGGCGACCAGCATGAGCGACAGGCCGACGAGGATCCAGCCCACGACCACGGCGAAGAACTGCGAGCCGCGCCACTCGATCGGGCCGATCCCATAGGTCTGACCGGCCGAGAAGGGACTGAGGTCACGGAACGGCCCGATGAACTCGTTGAGGCCCTCGGCGCCGCGAGTGATGGGACGCATGACTGTGGAGCGGGCGATGAGGCGAACGATTTCGGCGGCGGCGATGGTCACGATTGCCAGATAGTCGGACCGGAGGCGCAACGTCGGGAGACCCAGGATGAGCGCGAAGATGGCTGCGAAGATCATGCCGACGACCACGGCGAGGAACGGATTCAGCTGCCAAAGCGTGATCGAGAGGCCCATGCCGTACGCCCCCATCGCAACGAACCCGACCTGACCGAAGTTCAGGAGTCCTGCGTAGCCGAAGTGAACATTGAGACCGATGGCGGCAAGGGCGTACACCACGGCGTTGAAGTCGAACGCCTGTGTGACCGACTGGGTCAGGACGAATCCCCAATCAATGGCGGCAAGAGTCATTGCATCACCTATCCGATCCTCTCGGCTCGTCCCATGATGCCCTGGGGTCGGAACACCAGCACCAGGATCAACAGGGCAAGTGCGCCCACGTTCTTCAACTCGGTCGGGATGAACAGCGTCGACACCTGGATCCCGATCCCGACGACGAGCGCCCCGACGAGTGCCCCGAAGGCGGTACCGAGTCCTCCGAGGATGACCGCGGCGAAGATCAACAGCAGCATCCTGAACCCGATGTTCCAGCTGACCTGCTCGCTGAGACCGATGAACACGCCGCCGAGCCCGGCGAGCGACCCTCCGAGGACCCAGACGCTGCGGATGACTTTCTGCACGTCGATGCCGGACGACTCGGCGAGGTCGCGGTTGTCTGCGACCGCTCGCATGGCCTTCCCGAGCTTGGTTCTCAGGAGCAGCATTCCGACGCCGACGAGAATGAGAATCGACAGACCTGCCGTCACGAGATCCTTCGGGGTGATGTCGACGATTCCGATCGTGATCGCGGACTGGGCGGTGTAATCGGCGAAGAAGCGCGGAGAGCCCCCGAAGATGAACAGGAAGACGTAGCGGAAGATCAGCGAGAGACCGATCGTCACCACCATCTGTGAGATCAGCGAGACGCCCCGCTCTCGAAGCGGCAAGAAGATCCACTTGTCGAGCGCATACCCCATCGCGGCTCCACCTGCGATCGCGAAGAGGGCCGCGAATGCGAGGTTGACTCCGGCTCCGAACGGCGCAGGCCAGTCCGCCATGAAACCGAGGAACCCGGCAAATCCGTAGAAGTTGAAGAAGTAGGCGACGAGCATGCCCCAGACGATCATCTCGCTGTGAGCGAAATTGACGAGCCCGGTCGTCCCGAAGATGAGCGACAACCCGATCGCTCCCATGCCGAGGAACAGTCCGAGCTTCAGACCTTCGACCGAGAGTTGAAGTACCTGTCGAAAAGAGGTCCCATCGTCGGTGTCGATCGTCACGTCGCCGGAGACCAGGGCGAAGATGGTGCGTCCGACCTGGCCCTCCAGAACCTGCGTCTCGGTCGAGACCCGCTCGGGGTCTCGCAGCACGACACCTTCTGGCAACGTCTCCACGTCCAACGTCAGCGTGTAGGTCCCGGGACCGGGTACGGAGATCTCGACGTTGCCTTCGGCATCGGAGAACCCCTCTCCGACGATCTCCCCGTCCGGGCCGGCGACCGTGACGCGGCCGCCTTCAATCGCGATTCGATCTCCGTCGACGTTCTCGTAGCGCAGCCTGGTGGTGACGCCCTCGCCACCCTCTTGGGCGACGGCGAGGTCGGGACCGAACAACAGCAGCAGCGAAGCCGCCAGCATGACGAAGCCGTAGACCCGTCGCCTCAGCTCCCTATCCACTTGCAGGAACACCCTTGAAGTCGCCACTGGCGGGGAACCTTACACGCTGATGTCCCGGCTCCTACGGGAAA
>CBDTXZ010000267.1:0-3632 GCA_965364515.1 uncultured bacterium | reverse complement strand
CGCCGGGGTGTACGTCGGCGCCCTGCGACAGTCCGCTCCGTGAGAGCCAGTTCCGATCCTGTCCACGCCGGGTCACCGAGGCACCCCAAGGGACTCACGCCGTCGTACCCTCGAGAAACCAAGTCGACATCTCGCCTCTGCCTTTGACGTCGACCGGCCCTCGAGGCACAAACTCGTACCGGTCGTTGAGGGCCTCGTAGGCAGGGCGGGCCACCTGGATCTTTCCTGGCACGCCCGAGGACTCCATGCGTGACGCGATGTTGATCGCATCGCCCCACACGTCCCAATGGAATTTGGATGTGCCGACCACCGCACCGACCGCCGCCCCGGTTGAGATCCCCATCCGCACGGTGAGACGATGCCCGTCGTGAGCCGTCCGTTCCGCCATGTAATTCCGCATGCCGAGAGCGAGTCTGGCAATGGCGTCACAGTGGTCATCCCGCTCGACAGGCGCCCCGGCGACCACCATGTATCCGTCACCGATCGTCCTGATCTTCTCGACGCCGAGGTCTGCCGCCATCTGGTCGAAGGCCGAGAACACTTCGTTCAACATCTCGACCGTCCGTTCGGGGTCCATTCGGGCCGAGAGCGGAGTGAATCCCACGATGTCGGCGAACAGGGCGGTCACCGAATCGAACCGCTCCGCGACCGTACGGCCCGGCATAGCCTTGAGCCGCTCGGCGACTGACTTGGGTAGAACGTTGAGCAGAAGCCTCTCGGCGCGCGCGTGTTCAACTCTGAGTTTCGACTCCACCCTGCGGCGATCGGTGATGTCGACGAAGGTGAGAACCGAGCCGACAACACGTCCTTCCCTCCGCATGGGATACGACCAGTACTCGGCGGGGAAGCTCGTTCCGTCCGCCCGCCACATGATCTCATCGTCGACATGGACTCCGTCACCCTCTCGGAACGCCCGATAGATCCGACACTCCTCCATCGGATACGGGCTCCCGTTCGGGAGGGTGTGGTGGACCAGCTCGTGCATGTTGCGTCCGAGCAGATCCTCTGCCGACTCGAAGCCGAGCAGCCGCACACACGCCCGGTTCGCGAACGTGCAGTTGCCCGCCAGATCGATGCCGTAGATGCCTTCGCCGGTCGAATCCAACAAGAGAGCGGTCCGCTCCTGGCTCTCGCGCAGTGCCTGTTCGGTGCGCACTCGCTCGGTGATGTCGACGAACGTCAGAGCGGAGCCGACCAATTCGCCGTCTCTGACCACCGGATACGACCAGTACTCGGCGAAGAAGTTCGAACCGTCCGCCCGCCACATGATCTCATCGTCGACATGGACTCCGTCACCCTCTCGGAACGCCCGATAGATCCGACACTCCTCCATCGGATACGGGCTCCCGTTCGGGAGGGTGTGGTGGACCAGCTCGTGCATGTTGCGTCCGAGCAGATCCTCTGCCGACTCGAAGCCGAGCAGCTGCACGCTCGCCCGGTTGGCGAACGTGCAGTTGCCCTCGAGGTCGACTGCATAGATGCCTTCACCCGTGGAGTTCAACAGGAGTTCGGCAAAGCCAGCGTCACGCTCGATTGCAGGGTTCGTCATCTCACCGGATCTGATCGATAGCCGAGTCCGTGTCGAGGACGGCGCTGGCGATGAAGCCGAAGTTGACGAGTGCCGCTGCATACCCGTCACCCAGCTCCGGATGCTGGGCGGCCGCGGTTGCGTCCTTGACGACCGACACCTTGAATCCGTCTTCGGTCAGCTGGCGCAGATGCGCTTCGACGCACAGATTCGCGGACATGCCGGCGAGGATCACGCTGTCGATGCCGCGCTTTCTCAACTGGAGAGCGAGGTCGTTCGTCTCCGGTCCGTACACCTTGTGCGGACTGGTGACCACGGTCTCGCCGTCGTCGATGAACTTCGCCAAGTCGGCGTGCCAGTCTGCGCCGGAGCCCTCGAAGCCGTCCATCGTCAGCTGCCCGGAGCGCTCGAACATGTTGATGTCGTGCATCATCACCTCGACCGTGCCGCCGAACTGCCATCCCTTGTCCGATGGGTAGTAGTAGTGCGGAGAGACGAACACCGGGATTCCCGTCGCCTTGGCCGCCTCGAGTAGCCGTTGCAGATTCTCGACGGTCTTGTTCTCGGTGACGCTGGTGCCAACGAGACCCCACGTGACTCCTTCGGGACTCAGGAAGTCGTTCTGGGGGTCGGTGATCACGAGAGCAGTCGTATTGTCCATGGCAGTCCTCCATTCGATCCGCGTACTGCTTGTCTCACATTGCGCCGAGTCGAGGACGATTTGGTACGCAAAGTGTGCGGAATCGTCCATCGCTCGCCGGCGACGAAGTAGATTCGGCGGATGTCGATGGTCGATCGGGTCCTGGAGAACCTCGAAGTGGTCGTAGAGCCGTTCGCTCTGTGCGAGATCGGCGAAGGCTCCGACTTGACCATCGACGAGCTCGGCTGGGTGACGTTGCACTTCGTGATCGCAGGAGAGGGTCAGGTCGTCTCAGGGCGCAACAGCGTGGCGGATCTACGAAAACACAGTCTCTGTCTGGTGAAGCGGAGACACGATCTGCACGGGACGGCGGGCGCCGGCGCATCGGCCGGGGCGAGCTCGCTCGAAGGGGTCACGCATCTGTTCGGCTCGCCCTCCGGCGACCCGGACTTCGTGGTCGCGTGCGGCCGAATCCAGGCCTCGTACGGACGAGCCATCGGCCTCTTCGATCTGATCGATGACCCGATCGTGCTCGACTTCTCCAAGAACGAGGACATGCGTCATCTGTTCGACATGATCCTGAGGGAGAGTGCCAATCCTTCGGCGGGAAGTCTCGGAATGATCGCGGCCCTCATGCGGCAGTGCCTGATTCTCGTTGTTCGCCGGCTGTCCAGATCGAGCGCCCGTGGCTTGATGTGGGTCGATGCGTTGGGAGACGACCGGATGAGCGCGGTCATCAAGACCGTGCTCGATCATCCGGAAGCTCCCCACAGCGTGGCATCTCTCTCCGAGGTGGCGCACATGAGCCGGTCGGCATTCGCCGCGAGCTTCCGTGACTGCTTCAACCAGACTCCCATGAGCTTTGTTCGTACCGTCCGACTTCACAGGTGCGCGACACTGCTGCGCACGACTCAGCTCTCCACGTCGGCCATCGCCCGTCGTTGCGGCTTTTCGAGCCGGAGTCACTTCTCGAGCGCCTTCTCGAAGGAGTACGAGATGTCGCCGGGTCAGTTTCGTCGAATGCAGTCCGACGACACCTGATCAGATGGCGTCGCTCTCGGACAAGGGCGTTCCAGTCGCTGCTCGTCTGTGAGGGTTCCGTTCCGCCAGCGGTTCTTCACCGACTCCACCCACGTCCCGAGTGCCACGCCCTCGAACACGGCGGCCCTTGGGACTGCCCCAGACCCCGTCCGACAACTGGCCTAGGGGCTCAGACAGATAGACACAGAGTTGCGGCGACGACGGGTCGATTCAGAAGTGCTCAATTCCCGTCCTGTTTCCTACGACGCACACAAGGACTGGCCAGGTCCGATGGCTGTAGGCGATTGCCAAGAACCAGAACGGCGCCCTCCGCCCCGACGCTTCGTCATCTTGCTTGCGCTCCGATCATCCGAACTGGCAGGGCTGCTCGGTGCCCGCTCGCAATGCCGAGATGGGCGGTGGGACCTCAACTCATTCCACGGA
>CBDTXZ010000266.1:0-3674 GCA_965364515.1 uncultured bacterium | reverse complement strand
CAGCCAATCCGACGTTCACCAACAACCACACGAGCACCAGAGCGGCGATGATCCACACGATCAGCCGGCCGAAACGAGCAGCCTGCACCGCTCGCGGGTCAGGAGGCGGGGCGTCGTCACCGGCCAGGGAGCGAGCGTGGTCCCGCACGATGGTCCCGAACACCAGGCCGATGACCGGCAGCGCTATCAGCGTGACGGCATGGAGCAACCCCATCAGCAGCAACAGGCCGGCGATGCGATCGAGGAGGAAGCGGCTGGCCTCGACGACGTCGGCGGATCCCGCCATCTCCCGGTGCCATGCGAAGACGACCACGTAGCCGGCAAAGACGAGGTGATAGGCCACGTCCTGGAGCCGGAGGAAACGGTCTGCGGTCCCGGGATCGAGCCGGAACACGTCAGCTACGTAGATCCGGCCGAAACGGGGGATGACCCGGCCGAGCACGACGACGATGGTGATGAGGATCACCAGCTGGGCGGCGAAGACCGCCCACCCAGAGATCGTTCCGGATGCGGAATCGGTCGCCGCCCACAGAAAGGCGACGACGATCACAGTCGCAGCGACTCCTCCGGTGGCGAATCGGGCTACTCGGCGCCGATGCATCCGGTCCTGTTCGACGCTGGCCTCGACGCGGGCGAACAGGTCCGGCGATGGCTCGACCCGGTCGAACTCCGACAGGGCGTCGACGAGGCGGTCCTCGACGCTCATGCCGGCTCCAGCATTTCCCGCAGCGAGGCCATGCCCCGCCTGCAGTGGGTCTTCACCGAGTTCGACGAGATGCCGAGCGTCGACCCGATCTCGCGTTCGCTCAGGTCGAAGTAGAAGCGGAGCACCAGACACTCCCGCTGGCGCAGGGAAAGCGTCAGGAGTGCGTCGATGACTTCGGCCTGGCTCTCGGTGCGAACGACGGTGTCGTCGGGGCGGTCCGGGTCGTCGGGTGTTTCGGCTGTCTGGAGGTGTCTGAGCGACAGCAACCCGCGCCGGTTGTGATCCCTCGCGAGGTTCAGGACGATCGAACGCAGGTACGCCGCCGACTTGGCGCCGTCTTCGATCCGGTGGGCCGATCGATACAGCCGGATGAAAGCCTCCTGCACGAGGTCTTCCGCGGCGTTCTTGTCGTCGGTGAAGATCCTCGCCAATCTCACGAGCGATGTCGCCTCGGCCTCGAAGAGCTCGACGACGAGCCGCCGGCGTTCGGGGTCCCCGGTGACGCCTTCGGCCACATCGAGAGCCGCCAGCAGCTCGACGCTCAGCATCAGTTCGCCGGTGTGTCGGTTTCGAGCTGGCGAGTCAGTCCGAGCAGACGTCCGATGAGCGGCAAGCTGAGGACGTTGAATCCGTGGAGGACTCCCATCAACAGCAGCATTCCGCCGACCCGGATCAGCTCCGCCTCCACCTGGGCGCTGATGGACGCAGTGCGCCATTCGGGTCGCTGTTCGATCGCCACCGTGAACAGGATGTACGCCGTGAAGACCAGGTAGTAGGCGACATCCATCAGGACCAGGTAGCTCTTGCCGGTTCGCGGGTTGGCCCGAAAGATGTCGCCGGCGTAGGCCCGTCCGAAGCGCTTGATCAGGGGACCGAGACCGAAGACGATCGCCAACAGGACGACGTTCGTCACGATCTCGACCGCCCACCAGCTCATCGTGTCACCTCGACCACCTCGACGTCATCATGGCACCGAGACCAGTTCCGCGTCGGTCGAAATCGGTTCACCGGTTGTGCGCGCCCAGCGATCAGCGAGCCATGCCCACCCGACCGTCACTCCGAGGAACATCGGCACGTTGAGCGCCGGCCCCCACCCGAGCTCGGTCAGTTCCCGGAACGTCTCCGAGTCCACGAACAGGGTGCCGGCGGTCACCACCGTCAGCACTACGACGGCGACCACCCTCCGGGCCGTAAACGCCGTCGTGATGAGTGTCACCCAGGTCGTGGTGATCCCGCCGAACATCGCCCCTATCCCGATGATCAGGAACATCGTCCCCCCGATCGTGAACTCGGGCGTGGTGGACTCGTCGAGGATCGCAACGATCCTCATCGCCAGCCGATAGCCGGGTCCCAGGACCAGGACTCCTGCCAGCCCGCCTGCGATCGCGGCACGGAACAGAGTGCGCCAGAAGCCGGGAACGTACCTCCATCCGATTGCCACCCCTGCAGCCACGATGACCAGTGCCCCAACGGGGCCGAGAAACAGGTCGCCGACGAAGATCGCCGCCGGACCGGAGAGCGCAGCGAGCGTCGCCGCACGTCGAGCAGTCATGGTTGTCCTTCCGTTCGCTCACCCTCTACAGACGAACAATCACGCTGGTTGGGTGACAGGAGCCGGCTCCAGATGTGCCGGCACGCCCGGCGTTGCCGGCACATCTGTTGGCGAGCTGTGAGCGGTGCGAGATACAACGGTGGAATGGAACTCGGTGTTTCCCATCGGTCGGTGAAGACGGCGGATAGGGTTTCGGTCGTGGCCGACCTTCGTGTGCTGGGGCCGCTCGAGGTGGTGGACACTGCGGGTGAGCCGATCAAGCTGTCAGGCGCCCGTCAACGCGGGCTGCTGGCCCTGCTCGGTCTCAGCTCGCCATCGATGGTGAGCACCGATGCGATCATCGAGGCGCTCTGGGGCGACGACGGCATCGCCCGACCCGATGCTGCGCTCCACACCACCGTCAACCGGCTTCGCAAGGAGCTGGGGGATTCCCAGGTTGTCACCGAGCCGGGTGGGTACCGGCTCGACATCCCCACTTCGAACTCGGATGTCAGTCGTTTCCGGGCACTCGTCCGGCGCGGCAGACAGCTGGTGACGCTGGGTCGCCCGCTCGAGGCCGCCGAAGCGTTCCGGCAGTCCTTGGCGCAGTGGCGCGGCCCCGCCCTCGCCGATCTGCGCGAGTTCGAATTCGCCGAATCCGCAGCGCGCGGTCTCGAAGAAGAGCGGCTCGTGGCCGTCGAGCAGCTGATGGACGCAATGCTCGGTGCCGGCCAGCACGATCAGGTCGTCGGCGAGCTGTTCGGGCTGGTCGAGACGTTCCCGCTCCGGGAGCGGCTCTGGCAGCTGCTGATGTTGGCGCTCTACCGGTCGGGGAGACAGGCCGAGGCCCTTGCGGCGTTCAAAGAGCTCAGATCCCATCTCGGGGAGGAGCTCGGGCTCGAGCCTGCCCCGAGTCTCGTCGACCTGGAGGAGCGGATCCTGCTCCACGACCCGGCATTGTCCGACTTCGAGCCCGTCCCCGCAGATCTCGATGACGATGTTGCGTACATCACGTTCAGTCCCGGTGACGTGATCGTCGAACAGGGCACCAGCGCTTCGACGGTGTACTGGATCGAGGAGGGTCGGGTCGAGATTCTCAAGATCGACGACTCTGGCAAGCGGCAGCGGGTCGCAGAGTTGGGGCCCGGTCGGTACTTCGGCGAGCTCGCAGCCATGTTGGGAACCCAGCGGAGCGCAACCGCCCGTGCGCTGGTGTCGACGACGGTGAGCGTCCACGACCTCCGGAGTTTCAGGGCGAGGCTGGCCAACGAGCGGATACGCAAGCGAGCGGACGCCGGTTCGACGTCAGAGCTGTGGGAGCTGCTCCGTCGTGGTGAGTATCTCCAGACCTATGACCAGGCCGCCAAGGTGATCGAGTCGGGCGATGCTTCTCCCGAGGTCCGCTATCTCGCCGTGCTGGCGTTGGTTCGCTCCGGC
>CBDTXZ010000265.1:0-3694 GCA_965364515.1 uncultured bacterium | reverse complement strand
TTCGATCTGTTCCTTGATTTCGGCAACTGCCTGAACCTTTTCAGGTCTCGGCATTTCGGCTCCTTCTTCTACGAACAAACCTCCCTCGGCACATGACCAGGGAGGCTCTCGTGAGCCGACCTGCGTTGGTGGGTGAAATCCCATTATGCGAAGCGCCAACGGTCTTGGGCCGAGGAATGAGTTGTCCACTCAGCGTACGAGTCGCGGACCAGTTGCGCAAAACGCGACCACCGTGCTGTCAGCGCTCAGCTATCGGCGATCGGGTCCGCAGATGGCCGACTGCGGACAGCCGACAGCACCTCTCCCAAGGTGCCGGCCACTGGCAAGAAATTCCTGTACATGCGCGGGGGGAAGCGCGATGGTGTTCTGAGGTCAGGGGATCTCCGAACGACAACCTGGGCACTTCAGACCAAGCCCACGATTCCCGGGCCCGGACTTTGCGGTACGGGACATGCGGTGATCGCACCGCCAACCCGTCGACAACCTGGCACACGTCGCCACCGCAGGTCCGAACCGTGGACTCGGAGATCCCCTCTTCGCACTGCGAGGGCCCCGGGATCGTCTCCCGGGGCCCTCGCTGTTTTCGTGGTGATGGTGTGTCTAGATGGCCTTCTCGGCGAGTTCGACCAGGCGGGCGGTGTCCACCTTGACACCCGGGCCCATCGTCGAAGAGACGGCGACACCCTTCACGAATCGACCCTTGGCCGCTGCCGGCCTGGCGCGAACGATCTCGGCGGACAGCGCGATCAGGTTCTCCTGGAGCGCCTCGGCGTCGAACGACGCCTTCCCGATGGGAACGTGCACGTTTCCGTAGCGGTCGTTCCGATACTCGAGCTTTCCGGCCTTGAACTCGGACACTGCCTTGCCAACGTCGGCGGTCACGGTGCCCGCCTTCGGATTCGGCATCAGGCCGCGGGGGCCGAGGACACGTCCGAGTTTTCCGACCTCGGCCATCATGTCGGGAGTTGCGATCATCAGGTCGAAATCGAGGGCGCGTCCCCCGGCGATCTCCTCAGCCAGCTCCTTGCCACCGACGACGTCGGCGCCTGCCTCGGTCGCCTCGGCGTGCTTGTCGGCCGGAGCGATCACCGCGACCCGGATCTCCTGGCCCGTGCCGTTGGGAAGGGCGACGGTGCCACGGACCAGTTGGTCAGCTTTGCGGGCATCGATGTTGAGCCTGAAGACGACGTCGATGGTCTCGTCGAACTTGGCGTTCGCGAAGCTCTTGACGAGCCCTACCGCCTGATCGGGCGGGAACTCGGCGAGTCGGTCGTAGCTGCGCGCGGAATTTGCATACCGCTTGCCTTTGCGTGCCATATGTGTTTCCTCCTGTGGTGCAGACGGTGAATGGCTCACCTCCCACGTCGACCGGGCTCGAACGCCCGGAGTGATGTGTCTGTCGGGCTCAGCCCTCGACGAGCAGCCCCATCGAACGGGCGGTGCCCTCGACGATCTTCATCGCCGCATCGATGTCGTTGGCGTTGAGGTCGGGCATCTTGGTCTCGGCGATCTCCTTGACCTGTGCCCTGGTGACCTTGCCGACCTTCTCCTTGTTCGGCTCCGACGAGCCCTTGTCCACCTTGGCCGCCTGCCGGAGCAGCGCTGCAGCGGGTGGTGTCTTGAGAACGAACGTGAAGCTGCGATCCTCGTAGATCGAGATCTCGGTCGGAATGATCTGACCGCGGTTGTTGGCGGTCGCGTCGTTGTACGCCTTGACGAAGTCCATCAGGTTCACACCGTGCGGACCGAGGGCGGTACCCACGGGCGGCGCCGGTGTTGCCTGTCCCGCAGGCAGCTGCATCTTGACGACGGCAGCGAGCTTTCTCTTACCCATTGTTGTGTATCTCCTGACGTGCGCCGGGCCGGTGTGTCGCCCGGCGCGTTCTATGCCTTCTGGATGTCCCCGAAACCGAGGTCGACGGGGGTGTCACGACCGAAGATGTCGACGAGAACCGTGACCTTCGACTGGTCGAGGTCCATATCTTCGATCTTTCCGGTGAAGTCTGCAAATGGCCCGGTCTGAACCCGGACGATCTCGCCGATCTCCCAATCGGGTCGGAACTGCGGCTTCGGCTTGGTCTCTTCTTCCTCGACTCCGAGGAAACGCTCCACTTCACGTCGCGACAGCGGCGTGGGGGTGTTGGACCCGCCGACGAAGCCGGTCACACCCGGAGTGTTGCGGACCGTGAACCACGAGTCGTCGTCGAGGTTCATCCGCACGAGGATGTACCCGGGGAAAACCTTCTTCGGGACCGTGACCTTCTTGCCGTTCTTGATCTCGACGACGTCGGTCATGGGAATGTGGACCTCGTAGATCCGATCCTCCATGTGCATCGACTTGATGCGGGTCTCGAGATTCAGCTTGACCTTGTTCTCGTAGCCCGAATACGAGTGGATGACGTACCAGTCACCCGGGAGGTCGTATGGGCTCACCGGCTTCGGTGGAGCGACTTCCTCTTCGTCTTCGAGAATGTCGACGTCTTCGGCCACGCTCACAGCCCTCCGAGGACGATGAGCACGGCCTGCTTGAGCGCGACGTCCAGACCGAAGATGAGGAACGTCAGCGCCGTGCTGGTGATCACCGTGACGGCCGTGAACGCGATCATCTGCTCCTGGGTGGGCCAGGAGACCTTCTTCATCTCGAGGCGGACATCGTGGAGAAACGAGGTGAGGCGCTTCCAGAGGGATTGCCGCTCGCTGGGGGCGGTGGCGACGCGCGCAGCAGCCTGCTCCCGCCGCGAGCTCCCTTCCTGACTCTTCTGTCGCCGTTCCTCACGTTCCATGAGTCGGCGTTGTTCTCGGTTCATGTCCTGACTTCCTCGCAAACAGCGATTCGAAATCTCTTCTGTGAAAGACCCGCAGGGGCGGAGGGACTCGAACCCTCAACCTCCGGTTTTGGAGACCGGCGCTCTAACCAGTTCGAGCTACACCCCTCCATGCAGGGACACCTGAGTATACGAAAGATCGGGGGTGCTTGGAAAATCCTATCAGTCGGCGAGGGCCCGACGGAGACCGGCGACACCCACCCCGACGACGATCGCGGCACCGACCGCCCCCACGAACGCCTGGCGACCGTGACGGCTGTCAGGGGCAGAGTCGACGTGGATGCGAGTGATCGGAGCGACTTCCGCCACGTCGCCCAGACCCTCGAGGCCCCTTCTGACACGTCGCTGCCGTGCGACGCCGGCCTGACATCTGAGGCAACTCTCGATGTGGCTTCGGACCGGTTTGAACGAGACGTCGTCGCCGGCTCCCATCGCCGTGATCCATGGAGCCGAGATTCTGCACGCAACCGAGCTCACACCTCGCCTCCCAAGCGGCTTCGCAACGACGTGCGTCCTCGATGGAGCCTCACCTTGGCCGCGGTGACCGTGATCCCCAGCGCATCGGCCACCTCGGCGTGTGACCATCCGTAGACGTCTTTGAGGACGACGACGGCTCGATTGGCCGAGGACAGCGTCCAGAGAGCTTCGGAGACCTCGGTACGCAGCTCGAGCCGATCGGCGTGGAACTCGAGCGGGTCGTGGCTGGGATCTTCGACGTGATCGATCGGTGTCGTCCGATGACGCTTGGCTCTCCGGCGATGGGTCCACGACGTGTTGACGACGATTCGATGAGTCCAGGTCGAGAACTTGGACTCGCCCCGGAAGGCGTCGATGGATTTCCAGCACCGGATGGCCACCTCCTGGGTGAC
>CBDTXZ010000264.1:0-3712 GCA_965364515.1 uncultured bacterium | reverse complement strand
CCAACCAGCCTGTCCTGTCGTGTGTACAACACACCAGAAGGACTGCGCGGATCACCCAGCGAGGAGATGCTCCGACACGCCCTCACCCGGTGAGGCATCCACCGTGCAAAGCATCGACTCGCCGGTGGACGCCTATGCAACGCGGGACCCGGTGCATGGCGAGTTGCCCAGGGCCACAAGTCCCGGATCCCCTCATCTATCTGGTGGCACGATCAGTCCCGATGGGCGACTGTTCATGGGGCCACGTCCGTCGTAGGTTCGGTACATGGACGATGGATCGGGTCCGGCGCTGATCATCAACCCTCCGTGGATCATCGCCCCAGACATCGGGGCCTTTGCGGTGGACGTCACCCATGGAGCCCCATCCGCCGGCATCTCCGCCGCGACACCGATGTTCTGTCTGGGAGGTCATCCTTCTCAGGAGTGCCTGCTCGATGTACGAGGGTCGGGGCCGAACCACGACGTGGTGGTGTCGATCTGCGATCTCGCGCCCGAGCGTGTCCGTTTTCTGGAGCGCCTCGCTGCTGTTCTGCGACCAACGGAGCCCCTTCAAGTGCTGGTTTCGTCCCGCCCCAGGGTGGAGTAGTCCCTTTGGGCTTCGCAGCCCGTCCTCGGAGGTCGTCATGTGAGTGATCTTCGGCGATTCGTGCCGTACGCTGGGCCGGTGACGACCGAGCGAGCGCCTCGCAACCGAGTGTTCTCTGCGATTCGAACCGACTGGCGAGAGATCGGAGGCTTGGGGCGGTTCGCGCTCCTCGGAGTCCTGGTTTCTCTCGTAGTCGCGGTGGTGCTCGGATTCTCGATCACGAACGGTGCACGAGATCACCTTCTCGAGTCCCGTCTTCACCTGCTCACCAGCGTGACGGACGAGCTCAGCGCAGTGGACCTCGATTCGGGTGGCAACATCGCGCTCGGCCCGAGTTTCGACGAGGCGGTGCGGCTACGGCTCCTGGGCGGTGAGACAGTCCGGGTCAAGTTGTGGCTGTCCGACGGGACCATCGCCTACTCGGACTCGCCCGAGCTCGTCGGCAAGACCTTCGAGCTGTCCACATCCGCTCGTACGGCATTGAGTGGTTCTCCTTCCTATCGAGTTTCTGACCTGAGCGATCCCGCCCACGCCGGCGAACGGGACCTCGGCCGCCTGATCGAGTTCTACGTGCCCTTTGGCCCGCCGCAGAATCCGGTTGCGGCATTCGAGATCGAACAGCTGACGGACAGCCTCGACGAATCGATGGCACAGATCAATCGCCACGTCTGGTTGTCGATCGGGAGTGGAATCGGGCTGCTCGGCATCTTTCTCGCAGCCCTGGTCGTGATCCGAGCGCGAGACGCCGTACGGCGTCGGCGACAGGCCGAGTCCATCCTGGGGGCACTCCTGCATGCGCAGGACGAGGAGCGGCGCCGGGTCGTTGGCGCCCTCCACGACGACGTGGGACAGCCTCTCTATCGCCTCCTCTACGGGATCGAGGGATCACGCGGAAAGCTCGACGCCGATCATCCAGTGGCGAACGAGCTGGAACGCCTAGCCGGGGTGGTGCGAGACATCGACTCGACGCTGCGGAGAGAACTTCGGCTGATGCACGAAGGCAGCGAGGCGGAGGCCGGCCTCGCACCCGCCATCAAGGACCTCGTCGAGCTCACGAGACTCGAGACGGGCCTGAACGTCGATGTCGACGTGAACCTGGAGATCGAACCCGAGCCCGTGCAGCGGGCTGCGCTCTACCGCGCCGCCCGTGAGGGCCTCACCAACGCCCGCCGACACTCGGGTGCAGAGCGGATCCACGTCGAACTGACCGGCGACGCGGGTGTGGTGGGCGTGGAGGTCATCGACGACGGGACCGGCGGTCGAATTCAGCCGGGCCTGGGGCTCACGACGACGAAGGAACGGCTCGAGGCGATCGGGGGTGGCATGGCCGTCATCCCCCGAAGAGGAGCGGGTACCCGGTTCAGGGCTTGGGTACCGGTGAGCAGCGGACCGGCATGAGAGTTGTGATCGCCGACGATCACCGCATCGTGCGGGAAGGCCTCGCCTACATGCTGGCCGATCACGACGGCATCGACATCGTGGGCGAGGCCGAGAGCGGAGAGGCACTGCTCGAGCTCCTCGCCGCCGTCGACACCGATGTGGCGCTGCTCGATATTCGAATGCCTGGCATGTCCGGTCTCGACACACTCGAGGCGCTCACCGAGAAGCATCCGAATGTGCGCGTGGTGATCCTCACGATGCACGATGACGCCACCTTCGTGCGTCGGGCGATCGAAGGTGGCGCCTCGGGCTATCTCCTCAAGAGCGCAGCCCCTGCCGAGGTGGTCCGTGCACTCGAGGCCGTCGAGGCAGGACAGGCATACATCCAATCAGAGGTCACCGGCCCGCTCCTGGCTGGGATCGCCGGCGGCGACGGGGACACGACTCTGGCGCCTCGACAGCAGGAAGTCCTCCAACTCGTGGCCGAAGGCCTCGAGAACAAGCAGATCGCCCGTCGACTGGACATCTCCGAGGCCACCGTCAAGACCTATCTGAAGAACGTCTTCGAGATCCTCGAGGCTCGAGGCCGGGCAGAGGCGGTGGCGATCGCGCTCCGCCGGGGCCTCATCCAATAGGGCCGAAAGTCCCTCGGCGAACGTCCGGACGGGTGAGGTGTGTTCGTCCCGACGAGGGACTACTCCCGACGGAACCGCTCTGACACCATGGGAAGCACCAGGAGTCCATGCGCGGCGGAGAAAGTCCCGCCTCCATGATGAACCGAAGGTCGGTCTGGTGACTCTCAGCGACCACCGAGGCCGGCCCAGGTGAGGAGGAACGACGAATGAGACGCTACGGAGCAATCGTGATCGTGGTCGGGATGCTCGGAGCAGCGTGCGCGGCTGCAGATCCGATCTTGGAACCGGAGCCAGAGATCCAGCCCGCCCAGGTGGCGGTGGTCGCGGAAGTCGCTGCCGAGGACTCGTCCGATCACGCCGACGACGGCCACCACGACGAGGCCGCCGACCACACCGACGACTCCCACCACGACGAGGCCGCCGACCACACCGACGACACCCACCACGACGAGGCCGCCGATCTCGCCGACGACGGAATGACCGACCATGCCGACGACCAGGCTGGCGCGGCACCGACGGCAGCCGGCGACTTCGACGTCGAGGTCGAGCTCGTGTTCTCCGATTTCTCGATCGATGCACCGCACCTGGAGTTCTCCCCCGGCCAGACCGTTCGGTTCCACCTGGCGAACGACGGCGCAATAGGACATGAGTTCCGGCTGTCGAATCAGCATCGGATAGACGAGCACATCGCCGCCGGCCACGAGGACCACGGCGACGGAGGCGGCGGCCATCACGGAACGACTGGAGACGTCTTCGTCGTGCTCGAGCCCGGAACCTCGAAGACCGTTGATGTCACCTTCCCCGAAGACACCGACGCCTACACGATCGTCGCGTGTCTGGTACCCGGACACTACGAGGCCGGCATGTCGGTTCCGATCGACTACAACTGACAGCCGGGCACACCGTCGTTGCTGTTGCATCGGTGCGGGCGCGAACCAAGGACCTCTACCGTCTGAAGATACGACAAGGCAGTTCGCTGACCTGGGATTCTGGACGAAGGTGCGTTCCGAACAACAGTTTCGCGCTTTCCCCGACTTCGCCATTGCGCACCGTTTCGCGCCAGCTTGTGTCAGATCTGTGTCATGAAATGCTCGGTGGCAGGCGAGAACGG
>CBDTXZ010000263.1:0-3718 GCA_965364515.1 uncultured bacterium | reverse complement strand
CGGAGGCGAGCAACGTGACGGCGGTGAGCTGGGCAGAGCCACCGAAGATGATGCTCGAGCTCAGCCAGCCGACGAGGTTCGGCACGGCGTCGGTTCCGGCGATGGCGAGCCCGAGAACCGCACCGAACGGAAAGGCCAGGATCACGAGCGGGAGCATGTCACGAGCGCCGAGAAGCGCAGCCCGACGGACCGGTGAGGTGGTGGAGGACACCGACTTCATTCAACCACGAGTACGGTGACGAGCCGTTTCGAAGGTCGTACGGAACCCAGCCGACCGATCGACTGTCGGCCATGCGACCAATGTGGAGGAACGGCGGCGTGCGACCGTTGGAGAGAACATGAGACGACTGGCTCGACCCATGGCAATCGTGCTGCTGCTCGCGGCGTGCGGAGGTGCGACGGTGAGCACCCCGACCGACCCGGCGAAGGCGCCGGCCACGACGACGTCGATCTCACCTACGACCTCTCCCTCGACCCCCGAGATCGATCCTGGAACCCCGACTGCCGATCTGCCCCCGGGCGAGCTCCCCGAGGGCCCGTCGGCACTGGTCGATCGCACCGACCCGGCGTTTCCACCGCCACTCGTGCCGTTGGACGGCATCCGCTCGGGGGGACCGCCGCCAGATGGAATCCCGCCGATCGACAACCCGCAGTTCCGCAGCATCGGCGACGCCGAGGCCTCGTTGAGCGATGACGAGCCGGTCGTCGCACTCGAGATCGATGGGGACGCTCGAGCGTATCCGGTCGAGATCATGATCTGGCACGAGATCGTCAACGACACGGTCGCCGGCGTGCCGGTGGCGATCACGTATTGCCCGTTGTGCAACAGCGCCATCAGCTACAAGCGGGTCATCAACGGAGTGGAAACCACGTTCGGCACGTCCGGCAGCCTGTTCGCGTCGGCGTTGGTGATGTATGACCGGGCCACCGAGAGCCTCTGGACACACTTCGACGGAAAGGCGGTGGTCGGCGTGCTGGCCGGAGAGCGTCTCGAGCCGGTCCCCTCTCCGCTGCTCTCGTGGGCGGACTTCAAGGCGGCCTACCCGGACGGTCAAGTGCTGAGTCGCGACACCGGATTCAACCGCAACTACGGGCAGAACCCATACTTCGGATACGACAATCCGGACACGTCACCCTTCCTGTTCGCCGGGGACGTCGACGCTCGAGCCAGGGCGAAACAACGGGTCGCAGGCGTATCGATCGGCGACGCCTCGGCGGCGTTCTCGATCGACGCGATCTCGGGTGAAGATGCCAAGGCCACCAACACCGAGGTCGGGGCCGAGCCGGTGGTGATCTTCTGGACCGCCGGGCAGTCCAGCGCACTCGAGGGAGCGAACGTCGACGGCGGGAGGGACGTCGGATCGGTCGGCGTGTTCGACCCCACCGTGGATGGCCAGGTCCTCACCTTCTCGGCCGTCAATGGCGGATTCGTCGACGACCAGACGAACAGCACGTGGGACATCATCGGCCGGTCGCTCGAGGGCGAGTTGGAGGGGACCACTCTCACGAAGATCCCTCATCTCGACACCTTCTGGTTCGCCTGGTCGACCTATCGGCCGGGGACGACGCTCGTCGAGCCTTGAGAAGGTCGGCCTGCTGCAGCGCGCGGGCGCCTCGAGAGACGGCGGGAATGCCGTCCCAGACGAGGACGTTCCGATGGGCATGAGATTCGAGATCACCTTCGACTACCTCTGCCCATTCGCGCGCAACGCCAACGAGGCGGTGATCGAAGGGCTGCGACGCGGCCGAGCCTGGGATGTGACATTCCGCCCGTTCTCCCTCGCCCAGGTCCACGCAAAGAAAGGTGAACCGCCGGTGTTCCACGACCCGGCCGAGTCGGGCATCCGGGCGCTGCAGTGGGGCATCGCCGTACGTGACAGCGACCCCGAGAACTTCCCGGCAGCACACATTGCGCTGTTTGCGGCCCGTCACGACGACGGTCTCGACATCTCCGACGAGGACGTGATCTGCTCGACACTCGCACGGACCGGCGTGGACGTCGATGAGATCGGGCGCATCGTCGAGTCCGGAGTCCCGGCGGAGACGCTTGGCGCCGAACACACCGAGTCGGTCGAGCGGTGGCAGGTGTTCGGTGTTCCGACCTTCATCCGAAACGACGTGGCCACGTTCGTCCGGTTCATGAGCCGCGGTGACGTCGAAGACCTGGAACGGGCACTGGAGTTACTCGATTGGACCGCCATGAACGAGTTCAAACGCACCGCTGTCCCCCGATGACTCCGGCCCGCATGACCGCGCCATGAGCACCAGCGCGTTCCTCACGGACGATGGCGTGACGGTTCCGGCCGTCACCACCGCACAGATGCGCGAGGTCGATCGGCTGGCCATCGAGGAGTTCGGCCCGAACCTGCACCAGATGATGGAGAACGCCGGCCGAAGCCTCGCACTGACGGTGATCGACCGCCTCGGGGCCGACTGGGAGGACAAGCCGATCGCCGTGCTTGCGGGAACGGGTGGCAACGGAGGCGGAGGTATCTGCGCAGCTCGACACCTCGCCAATCGGGGAGCAGATGTCACGCTGGTGGTCTCCGACGAGTCACGGCTCGGCCCCGTGCCTGCTGACCAGTTGTCCATCTACCAGGGGACCGACGGTCGGATGGCGACGCCGGACGGGCTCGGCACGGTGAATCCGGCGCTCGTGGTAGATGCCGTCATCGGATACAGCCTTGGAGGAGCGCCCAGAGGAGCAGCAGCCGAGATGATCGGCTGGGCATCCGAACAGGACTCACCGGTCGTCGCTCTGGACGTGCCGTCCGGGGTGGACTCGACCACCGGGGAGACACCTGGCCTCTACGTCGACGCCGATGTCACGATGACCTTGGCTCTGCCGAAGACGGGCTTGGACGTCCCGGCCGTTGGGGAGCTCTTGCTCGCCGACATCGGCATCCCCCTGGCGGTGTACCGACGGATCGGCCTCGACGTCTCACCCTCGATCTTCGGAAGACGTTTCGAGGTGCCGCTGCGCTCAACGCTGTAGAGGGACTGATCCGATGTCATTGGTGAGCCTGCGATGTCCCTCCTGGATGAACTCGAGCGCCGTCGCGTAGGGGTCGTCCGCATCGAGAAGATCGCGGTAGCTCAGGCTGGCACCGTTGAAAGTCGAGTCGTTCCAGAAAGGATCGTTTCGGTCGATCTCGCCCCAGGCGGCGACATAGAGATAGGGCTCGGGATGAGCATCGTCTCCGGGTGAAGCGCCGTAGCTGGCTCGGGCCCCATCCTCGGCCGATCCCATCTCGAAAGCGGGATCGAAGTGCTCGGGCCACAGCTGCACCCTGCTGACATCACGTGCGCCTGAGGTTCGACGTGCCCGCTCGAGCACATGGGTGGCGAACCCGAACCAGGCTCCGATCGCCTCAGTCACGGTCGGGTCAACGCCGAGCGGCGTGTCGGCACCGACAGGCTCGAGCGGGTCATGAAAGTCCTCGAACCAGCTCTCGGAGTATTCGAGCCCGAGGAATCTCGTCGCGGCATCCAATGTCGTGATCCGCACTGTCCGAACCGCGCCGGCGGTGTCATGCACCAACAGATCGCCTTCGACGCGAACCTGCTCGTCGCCGTCGGGGCCCTGGAAGAAGGGTGTGCCGAAGCCGTGATGCGTGTACCTCAAGCCAAGCCTCCCGTTGGCGGCGAATCGCTTGGGAGCCATTGCGAAGAAGGCGAGCTGGTGAAGCGACCGGCGGGTTGCGTCGTAGCCGTCGGG
>CBDTXZ010000262.1:0-3719 GCA_965364515.1 uncultured bacterium | reverse complement strand
CCGGTCGCCGGGCAGGCCCACGAGCTCCGCTTCCAGATGACCGACGCCGACGCCAGACAGCCGATGAGCGGCATCGAGGACGTGATGGCCAAGATCATCCAGCCAGGGTCCAACTGGAACGCCAACCTGCAGGCGGTGCCCGACGGCGACGCCTACGTGCTGAGCTTCACGCCACCCAACCCCGGTCTCTACACGGTGCTGTTCGCCGTGCCCTCCCTCGGTCTCGACTTCGAGGCGATCCCCCAGGTCAGCCTGCGGGCGACCGCCGGGTGAGTCTCAATCCGGTCGATTGAGACGATCCGACAGGCGACTGGTCTCCCGCTCTCGCATCAACACGTTCGCCCGGAGGCGCTCGATGTTCTGCTTCGCGGTCTTCTCGATCACCGGGATCGACCGTTCGGCGAAGAAGGACTCGACGTCCTGGGCGATGTCGCCGTAGGAAAGCGCCGGAAGACCCTCCACCAGGCGGCGCAGCGTCATCGGCGGCATGACCGATGTCAGCGAATCCCAATCCTTGCGGACCGTCTCCCAGGCGTGACGACCCGAGTGCCTTCCACCCAATATCCGGGCCACCACCCATGAGGCGTCCTGGCTCTTGATACGACCCGACTTGACCGCTTCCAGCGTGGCATCCACCGTGTCCTCGGAATCGAGGAAGGTCGCCGCCTGTAGGAGCTTCAACTTCGTCTGGGGCGTGGCTGCCTCCTCGTAGGCGGCCATCACCCGGTCGAGCGTCGAGCTGTCTCCATGTGCGGCCATCGTGAACAGGGATGCCTGGCCGACATCGGGATCGACCGACCCGGCATCGTCGAGCCAGGCGTCGGCGACCTCTCGGGCTCGGTCGATCGTGTCGGAATCCTCGGCGATGCGTCCCATCGCCCCCAGGATCGCTCCACGCAGCCGGCGGGTGAGGTCCGAGTCGCCGGAGTCGGGCTCCCACCCGAGTCTGTTGGTGCTCGGCTCGAGCAGCGTCGCGGCCACTTCACGGAAGGCAGGCAGATCGTCGTCGGTCACGATGTGATGTCGGATGCCCGCCATCCCGGTCAGCAGCGCGTTCCATATCGCCTGTTCCTCCTCGTGACGGTATGAAGAGGCGAGTGTCAGCCAATCTGCCGCCGACTTCTGACCCGACTCCACGAACGCCCAGGCGTCGTCGATCAGGCAGAACCGTTCGAGGGCATCGAGCTCTGCGAGGTTCTCGACACACGCTCCGAACAGCTCGCCGGCGTAGTCGACCCGGTAGAACCCGTGCCCGCCGGCGTTCGCCACCACCCAGTCGATCTCGCCGTCCACGGCCAGGTCCATCGAGAACGAATCGAGGACGAGCTTCCGCTCGAAGCTCGATCCGTTCGCGCTTCCCCGCAACACGATCGGGATCTTCCACAGCGTGGTGTCCGTTTCGTCGGGGATCGTCAGGTATCTCCGCTGCTGGAGTCGGATGCCGGTGTCGATCCTGGACACCTCGACCTGCGGGAACCCGCGTTGGAGGATCCACGTGTCCATGATCGATCCGACGTCCGTGCCCGATGCCGAGTCGAGCCCGGCCCAGAGGTCGGACGTGACGGTGTTCGAGTACGAGTGCTTTCGCAGGTAGGAGCCGACTCCCTGACGGAACACCTCCTCGCCGAGGTACTGCTCGATCATCCGAAGCACCGAGGACCCCTTGCCGTAGGTGAGCGCGTCGAACATCTCGTTGGCCTCGTCGGGGGACATGACCTCGAATTCGACGGGACGCGTCGAGGCGAGCGAGTCGGTTCCGTACGCCCACGGCCGCTCGGTGGCGCCGAATGCCAGCCAGCGTTTCCACTCCGGACGCATCGCATCGGTGGCCTTCATCTCCATGAAGGTCGCAAAGGCCTCGTTGAGCCAGATCCCGTCCCACCACTTCATGGTCACGAGATCACCGAACCACATGTGGGCCAGTTCGTGGGCGATCACGTCGAGAATCCGGACGAGCTCCGCCTGAGACGCCTGGGAGGGGTCCACGAGGAGTGCCGTCTCCCGGTAGGTGATCGCACCCAGGTTCTCCATCGCCCCGAAGGCGAAGTCGGGAATGGCGATCATGTCGACCTTGTCACCCGGATACTCGATCCCGTAGTAGTCGCGGAGATAGCGCAGACAGAATGCACCACATTCGAGGGCGAAGTCGGTCAGCCCGATCTTGCCCTTCGGGGCGACGATCCTGAGGGGGATCCCGTCGACGTCGAGCGGCGCAGTCGCCTCGAACGGCCCGACGACGAACGCCACGATGTAGGTCGACATGACCATGCTGTCGGCATAGCGGATGCGGACCCGTCCGTCTCCAGCGTCCTCCCGTGAGATCTCGGCCATGTTCGACACGGCGAACAGATCCTCGGGGACCACCAGAGTGATGGCGAACACGGCTTTGAAGTCGGGCTCGTCCCAACATGGAAAGGCCCGCCTGGCGTCGGTCGCTTCGAACTGCGTGGTGGCGATCACCTGCTCGTCGCCGTCGACGTCGGTGAACGTCGAGCGGTAGAACCCGTGCAGCTGATCGTTGAGGATCCCGGTGAATTCGATGTTCAGGGTCGCCGGCCCGGCCGGCAGCTTCTCATCGAAAGAGAGCGTTGCCCGCTGCATCTCCTCGTCGAAGGAGACGGACGCCTGATGCTCGGAGTCGCCGGCCTCGACGACGGCCGACGAGAACTCGATCTCCACCGAGTTCAGGACGATCTCATCGACGGGCTCGAGCACCTCGACCGTGATGCGTTCACTGCCGGTGAACGTGAACGCTTCGAAGTCCGGAGCCAACTCGATCTCGTAGCGAGAAGGAAGCACCGTTCGGGGAAGGCGGTGGGGGTTTCGGGCTGCTGCACTTTCGGTGGTGAGTGTCATCGGCGGACATCGTACCGGCCGACGGCTGTCGAGCCTCAGCCGGTTCGCCGCATGAGGGTTCCGGCGTAACCTGCCCCGGATGGAATCAACCGTCCTCGTGCGCGTCAGCGGAATGGACCGGCCGGGAATCACCGCCGGACTGATGGCCGTTCTCGCTCGGAGCGACGCGCACATCCACGACGTGGAACAGGTGCTCGTCCGGGGGAGGCTCTCGCTCGATGTGCTGATCTCTGTCGCCGAGGGGAAGGCGACGATCAAGGACCTGCTGTTCTACGGCTGGGAACGCGGCCTCAATGTCGAGTTCGAGGTGATCGACGAGAAGCCGACGGAGGTCCTGTCCCGGTCGGTCGTCACGATGATCGGCACAACGGTCGGGCCGGCCGCTTTCGGTGCCGTTGCGCAAGCCATCGCCGAAGGCGGAGGGAACATCGAGCGGATCGTCCGGCTGTCGCGGGAACCAGTGACGAGCTACGAACTGGCCGTGACCGATGGAGACATGGATCTGATGCGGGCATCGCTCGTCGAGGTGGCCCGCACCGAACGCGTCGACCTCGCCATCCAGGCGGAGGGGATCAACCGACGGTCCAAGCGCCTGGTGATGCTCGACGTCGACTCGACGTTGATCCAGAACGAGATGATCGAGCTGTTGGCAGAAGCGGCCGGGACCGCGGATCAGGTCCGGGCGATCACGGCCGCCGCCATGGCAGGCGAGATCGACTTCGAAGCCTCGCTCAGGCAGCGAGTGCGCACACTGGCGGGACTCGACGCCTCGGTGTTGACCGAGGCGCGAGACCGGATCCAGCTCACACCCGGCGCCCGCACGTTCATCAAGACGCTGAAACGGATCGGCATGAAGGTCGGCA
>CBDTXZ010000261.1:0-3720 GCA_965364515.1 uncultured bacterium | reverse complement strand
GGGTGGAGGCCAGCGTTCACACGCTTCCCCGATGATCACATGGCCCAGTTTCTCACCGGTTGGATTGCCTCTTCGGCCGACCCCCGTCCGATGCGTCGACGCTCACGCGCGCCGCGCTTGCAGGGCAGAGATCGAACAGAGTCCAACGACCTCCCCGAACGGGGAGAGGAGACAACCAATGACCACCACCTTCGCTCAGCTGGGCGTTCCCAGCAAGCTCGTCGGCGCGCTCGCCGACCAAGGCATCACCGAGCCGTTTCCGGTTCAGGCCGCCACCATCCCCGATGCACTCGCCGGACGAGACGTCTGTGGGAAGGCTCCAACGGGCTCGGGCAAGACGTTCGCCTTCGGGCTTCCCCTTCTCGCAAAGGTCGAGAAGGCCAAGAAGGGGCGTCCTCGTGCACTCGTACTCGCTCCGACGAGAGAGCTCGCAGAGCAGATCAAGAAGGAGCTCGCTCCGCTGGCGCGTCGTCTCGACCGTCATGTCTTCGCCGTCTACGGCGGCGTGGGATACGGCGGCCAGATCTCGGCGATGCGCAAGGGCGTCGATGTCCTCGTCGCCTGTCCAGGGCGACTCGAGGACTTGATCGAGCAGGGCATCGTCGACTTGTCGGACGCCGACCTCGTCGTCCTCGACGAGGCCGACCGGATGGCCGACATGGGCTTCATGCCATCGGTGATGCGGCTTCTCGATCAGACCTCGGCCCGTCGTCAGACGCTGCTGTTCAGTGCGACGCTCGATGGTGACATCGCCAAGCTCTCGAAGCGCTACCAGCGTGACCCGGTGCGTCACGAAGCCGAGTCGGTGGAGACCGACCAGCTCGATGCCGTCCACCACTTTTGGCTCGTCGATCACCATGACCGAACCCAGCATGCAGCAGATCTGATCAACGAGTCGGGCAAGTCGATCGTCTTCACGCGCACTCGACGCGGCGCAGACCGCCTCGCCAAGCAGCTCGACAAGCTCGGCGTGCGTTCCGTGGCGATGCACGGCGGTCGCTCGCAGAATCAGCGACAGCGAGCACTCGATGCGTTCTCCTCGGGCAAGGCCAAGGCGCTCATCGCAACCGACGTCGCTGCCCGCGGGATCCATGTCGACGACGTGGCCAGCGTGATCCACTTCGACCCGGCCGGAGACCACAAGGACTACCTCCATCGATCAGGGCGGACGGCGAGAGCCGGTGCCACCGGGACCGTGGTCACGCTCGTCACCCACGAGCAGAAGCGCGACGTTCTGAAGATGCAGCGTGAGATCGACATCGACGCTCCGCTGGCTCGGCCGGACATCGCGTCGCTTGCAGCTACCGGGTATCGGATCGGAGAGCGTTCGCCCAACGGGTCCTCGCAATCCCGCACCGATCGGTCTCGTCCCGAGCGGACCGACCGTTCGAGTCGGAAGTCCGGCCCGAGGGACGGGGCGAAGCGGCAGGAGCGTCATGATCGCCCCCAGGCCTCCAATGGGTCACAGCGCGTCTACGTGGCGAACCTCCCGTGGACGACCACGGACGGCGACCTGCATCAGATGTTCTCGCAGTACGGAAGCGTCGACGGCGCCGCCGTCGTGACGAACCGCAAGACCGGTCGTTCCAAGGGCTTCGGCTTCGTCGAGATGCCTGAGAACGAGGCCGGAGAGGCGATCAGGGCTCTCAACGGCTCGTCTCTGGACGGACGCGATCTCCTGGTGAAGGTCGCTCGGCCCCGCAACTGAGTCTCAGACACTGAACAACCGTGCCCGCACCGATCGGTGCGGGCACGGTCGCGCTCGAACCCACACGCCGTCGGAACTCCGTCGTCAGTCGAACCGGAATCGAGTCACATCCGCCGGGAACTCGAACCATGCGAGCGCCTTCTCCGGCGTGAACACGGCGAGGCCTCCGGCGTCCTGCCCTTCCCACGCATCGGCACCGGGGGAGTAGCCCAGAGGTGAGTACTTGCGCTGGAACTCCGAGGCGAGCTTCGCCCCGAGATCCTTTCCGGGTGGATCGGCCGGACCAGCGGTGCCTTCGACGATCACCGCCTGGGCGCCGTCTTCGAGATGGAGCGTGCACGCGGCGTTCGAACGCAGGTTCCTGGCGTGCACGGTGTCGGGGGAGCCGTCGTACCACAGCCGCGATTCGAGCCAGACCCCCCACCTCGGTACGACGTGTGGGCGCCCGTCCGGTCGAGTGGTTGCCATCCAATAGTTGAGCGAATCGACGAGGCGGACTTCGATCTGGTGCCACTCGAGGATTCCCGAAACGCCATCTGGCACGCCGTAGCCATCGGGCATGTCCGGTCGATCTCGCCGAGTTCGATCCATCGGCAGAAGTGTATCGACGGCCTCGCGGCGGCCCGGTCGCCGTGACTCATGAACGGCCGACCGTCGGCGGGCTCCGGCCGTTTCTGGATTCTCCGTGAACCGGTCGACCGAGAGGGTCGGCGACACCCGGATCTCGTCCCGCCTGGTGCTCGCGACCCATTTGCGGCCGAAGTGACCCGAAATCGGGCAAAAGGTGTCACGAAAGGTTGACATGTGTCAGATTGTGGGCCATAGTGCCCCAGGAGGAGACGCCGGGGGCACCCCGGTGGCACGAAAAGGACAGGAACGGGTGTGTTTCTCGGTGAGCACCAGCACAACGTGGATGGGAAGGGCCGGATCGTGATGCCGCGCGCCTACCGCCAGGAGCTCGCCGGAGAAGTCGTCGTTTCCCAGGGCCGTGACGAGAACCTTGTCGTCTGGAGGCTGTCCGACTGGGAGGAAGAGGCCAAGCGCGTCCGCGACAACACTCCTGACACACGAAGAGGTCGAGCGTTCCGCCGCTCGTTCTTCTCCACGTCCGACACCCAGACCGTCGCCGAGAACACCGGTCGTATTCAGATTCCTGCCCATCTCCGCGAGTTCGCAGCACTCGAGCCCGGATCGGAGGCGGTCGTCGTCGGCAACTTCGAGACGGTCGAGATCTGGAATCCGGAGCGCTTCGCAATCTCGAAGCAGCTCGGTCAAGAGGTCTATCTGGCGGACGAGGAGGACGAACCCGACGAAGCGTGACGATTGCACGGCTGGCGTATCGCCAGCCCCCCGGTTACCAGATGGAAGGCCCCTGACTCCGCCCGCTTCCCGTTTGGTGCCAGCGCCCGGGGGGCTGGCCATACGCCACCGAAGCTCCCGTTCTTGTGACGCAAACCCAGGCAATAGCTGGGTTGCCGTCACAAGAACGCACTCACCCCGGGTCAACGATCATGTCCGAGTACCACGAGCCCGTCCTCCTCGAAGAAGTCGTCGCCTTCCTGGCGCCCACGCCGAACGGCGTCATCGTTGACGCCACCTTTGGTGGAGGCGGGCATGCCCGGGCGCTGGCCGACCGAATCGCCGATCACACCGTGGTGGGGATCGACCGCGACCCAGAGGCGCGAGCAAATGCCGACGACATCGAGGTGCTCGAGGGTGACTTCGGCAACCTCGACCGCCTCCTCGACCGGGCGGGGATCGCAGGCATCTCCGGCGCACTCTTCGATCTCGGGATCTCGTCACACCAGGTGGACGAACCGGGCCGTGGCTTCTCCTTCCACTCCCAGGGCCCACTCGACATGCGGATGGACCCTGGACAAGACCTCACGGCGGCCGACGTCGTCAACGGCTACCCCGAGCCGGATCTCGCCAGGATCATTCGAACCTACGGTGAAGAGCAGCAGGCGACCCGGATCGCCAGGGCGATCGTGCGCGCCCGACCGCTTTCGACC
>CBDTXZ010000260.1:0-3732 GCA_965364515.1 uncultured bacterium | reverse complement strand
GTCGACCTACGGCGAACACCGCATACCGCACACCGCACAGCGCACACCGCATGACCGCCACACCGACACCAACATACGGTTATCGTATATAAAGCCATGCCTCAGATCAGCATCCAGATCACCAAAGAGACCGCTCGCCAGATGGCCGACCTGGCCGCCCATTGGGGCCTCCCACGGGTGCGGCACAACACGGCGGTCCTCGAACGCGCAGTGGCGCTGGCGTACATGCTCGAAGTCGGGTACGACGTGTACCAGCGTCGGTACCAGGAGATCGTCGAAGGGAAGGAACAATGACGGCGAAGGACACCATGGACATCCCATACCTCCTCCGGTCGCTGGAGCAGGGCCTACGCGCCGGCTACTCGTTGCGGCAGATCGTCGAGCGGGTGTCTTCCGACATGGAGGGACTCGACACCCTCGCTCGTGCCCTCGGCGACCAAGATGGGCTCGTCGAGGCGTTCGATCAGTGGGCGGGCCAACGCCCCGAACCCGAGGCGCGCCTCATCGTGGGCACGATCCGCCTCCAGATGGATGATGAGGGGAACCTCGCCGACAAGTTCGGCCTGCTGCACCGTATTCTCGAGCGGTCCTGAGGTCGGCGGGCTTTACTGGGCGAGCGGGCCACCGATATACTCGCGCTCTCCGCGGGTGTAGCTCAATGGTAGAGCCCCAGCCTTCCAAGCTGGTCGTGAGGGTTCGATTCCCTTCACCCGCTCCAGGGGTGACACGCAGACCCGTCGGGTCGTGATCACGACTGCCCATCGGTAAGATTCGAGCCACCGTGCCCTCGTAGCTCAGTGGACAGAGCAGGAGCCTTCTAAGCTCTTGGTCGGAGGTTCGAATCCTTCCGGGGGCACCGTGTCGCACGACCCGGAGGGCATCGTCCACTCCGAACATGGTGGCCGTAGCTCAGTTGGTTAGAGCGCCAGTTTGTGGTACTGGAGGTCGGGGGTTCAATTCCCCTCGGTCACCCCCGAGCGTCCGGGAGGCGTCAGCCTCCCGGACGATTCATGTCCAACCCAGGAGCATTCCGTGGCAGATGTCACCGTGACCGAAGCCGGTCCAAACGAGAAGCTGGTCAGCTTCGAGGTCGCCGAGTCCGAACTCGATGCGGCCAAGAGCGCAGCCGCCCGCAAGATCTCACAGGAAGTGAAGATCCGAGGTTTCCGGCCAGGCAAGGCGCCTCGAGCGATCGTCGAGGCGACCGTTGGCGCAGATCGGCTGCGTTCGGAGGCGATCGATGAGATGCTCCCGAAAAAGGTCGGCGACGTTCTCACCGAGCTCGATCTCGAGCCCGCCGTGTCTCCGGCGCTCGAGTCGATCGAAGACAGCGATTCGGGGATCAGAGTCGAGGTCCGTGTCACCACCTGGCCGAGTCTCGACGACGTCCCCGAGATCCACGACCGCGTCGTCGAGGTCGGTTCGGTCGAGGTCTCCGACGAGGAGCTCGATGCCCAGATCGACCGTTTTCGCGAGCAGTTCGCCTCTGTCGAGGAGGTCGATCGGCCGGCCGCCGACGGTGACTACGTGTCGATGGACATTTCGGCGACCAGCGACGGAGAAGAGGTGCCCGAGGCTGCCGCCGCCGGCTTGCTGTACGAGGTCGGCTCCGGCGGGCTGATCCCGGCCCTCGACGATTCACTCGTGGGAGCATCCGCAGAAGATGTCGTCACCTTCGACGGACCGCTCCCGGACGGCTTCGGCGAGAAAGCCGGGATGGAGGTCACCTACTCGGTCAAGGTCAACGACGTGCGCGAGCAGGTGCTGCCCGAGGTCACGGACGAATGGGTGGCCGAGACGACGGAGTTCGAATCTGCCGACGAGCTTCGTTCGACTCTTCTCGAACAGATGGGTCAGATGAAGCGCCGTTCGTTGGCGGGGACGTTCCAGGACAAGGCACTCGATCAACTGGTCGATGAGGTGGTCGTCGAGCTGCCCGAACCGCTGGTGCGTGCCGAGATGGACGAGGTGTTCCATCGGTTCAGCCATCGCCTCGAGGAGCAGCAGATCAGCCTCGAGGACTATTTCCAAGTGACCGGCATCGAGCAAGAGGCCTTCATCTCCGATCTCGAATCGCAAGCCGAGCGGAGTCTGAAGACGAGGCTGCTGCTCGAGGCCGTCATCGACACCGAGGGGCTCGAGGTCGGTGAAGCCGAGCTCGCATCGGTCATCGAGATGGTGATTTCCTCATCCGAGGACCCCGAACGCATCCGGCTCGCCCTCCAGGACGAGGTCCAGGTAAAGAATCTGGCCGGTGATATCCTTCGGAACAAGGCACTCGAAGCCATTGTGAACGGGGCTCGACCGGTCGATGAGGAAGGCAATGAAGTCGACCTGGAGATCGCTCCTCCCGTGACGACCGAAGTGGTCGAAGCCGAGACGGTGGAAGCCGTCGCAGAGGCGGCTGAGGACGTCGTACAAGCAGAAGTTGTTGAAGCAGAGGTCATCGCATCCAACGAGGAGGAATGATGGACCCCCAGGCATACATGCCAGTTCCCTACGTCACCGAGAACACCAGCCGCGGCGAGCGCACCTACGACATCTACAGCCGCCTTCTGAAGGACAGGATCATCTTCCTCGGGACGCCGATCGATGACACGGTCGCCAACCTCATCATGGCTCAGCTGTTGCACCTCGAGTCCGATGATCCCGACAAGGACGTCTTTCTCTACATCAACTCGCCCGGCGGATCCATCACATCGTTGTTCGCCATCTACGACACGATGAACTACATCAAGCCAGACGTGAGCACGGTGTGTATGGGGATGGCAGCCTCGGCGGCCGCCGTGATCCTCGCCGGTGGTGCCCCCGGCAAGCGCTTTGCGCTCCCGCATGCACGTGTGATGCTCCACCAGCCGCACGGCGGGGCCCAGGGCCAGGCGAGCGACATCGAGATCCAGGCGAAGCTGATCATCGAGATGCGCGAACAGTTGAATGCCATCCTCTCCGAGCACTCCGGGCAACCGCTCGAGAAGGTGGAGAAGGACACCGAGCGCGACTATTGGATGCTGGCCGATGCGGCCAAGGAATACGGCATCATCGATCAAGTGCTCTCCCGTCGGGAGCTTTCTGCGGTAACGTCTTCCGAGTAAGGAGGCGTCACCGATGTCGAAGTTCACCGAGAACAGCGAACTGCTGAAGTGCAGCTTCTGCGGCAAATCGCAGCGCCAGGTCAAGAAGCTGATCGCCGGTCCCGGTGTCTACATCTGTGACGAGTGCATCGATCTCTGCAACGAGATCATCGAAGAGGAGCTGTCCTCGAGCGAGGACGTCACGTTCACCGAGCTTCCGAAGCCGGTGGAGATCCGTTCCTATCTCGACGAGTACGTCGTGGGCCAGGATCACGCCAAGAAGTCGCTCGCAGTGGCGGTGTACAACCACTACAAGCGGGTTCGGACGGGTGATCCCCGCCATGACGACGTCGAGTTGGCCAAGTCGAACATCCTGATGGTCGGACCCACCGGGTCGGGCAAGACGTTCTTGGTCCAGACACTCGCTCGGCAGCTGAACGTTCCCATCGCCATCGCCGATGCGACGGCGCTCACCGAGGCCGGATATGTGGGTGAGGACGTCGAGAACATCCTCCTCAAGCTCATCCAGGCGGCCGACTACGACGTCAAACGCGCCGAACAGGGCATCATCTACATCGACGAGATCGACAAGGTGGCGAGAAAAGCCGAGAACCCCTCGATCACCAGGGACGTCTCGGGCGAGGGTGTCCAGCAGGCGCTC
>CBDTXZ010000259.1:0-3773 GCA_965364515.1 uncultured bacterium | reverse complement strand
TGACGTGCTTCACCGCCTTCGGAGCCGGTGCCCACTGGGGCGCCATGCTGTACCGCCACTCCTGACGCCGTCCGGCCGCAGAGGGAGCCGGCAGCCCTGGGAGCCAGTATCAGGCCGCTTGCGAACCCGTCTCGCCCTGTCCCGGGCGCACTCGTCCGAATGCCCCGACCTCGACGAGGGGAACATCGAGCGTCCGTGCGCACAGATCGGCGAAGGACGCTGCGCTTTCCCCAACGGACCTGAGATCGATCAGTTTGGCGTCGACGGTGAGGACGAGGCCATCGGGGACCTCGAATCGGATCGTTCCCCGCTTCGGGTCGAATCGAACCTCGGTCACCCGGCTTCGATCGACTCGCCGGGTGTACGACTGTGTGAACGTGGTTCGAATCTCGTCTTCACCGATACACAGGTGCGGATCCCGCCGAAGCCTCAGCGCCACCAAGCGGATCAGTGTCGCCAGGCCGAGCCACGTGTCGAGACCGAGCCAGTAGAACTGCGGTAGCCGCGGCGGGTCCAATCCCCAGAAGTCCGAGTAGCTCTGCGCGACATCGTCGGCCCGCATCCAACGCAAGGCATAGAGGAACGCCACGAATGCAAGGAGACTCCCGGCTTTGAGGTTTCGTCGCCACGCCGACGGGACGAAGGCAACTCTCAGTACGTTGGCGGCGGGCTGCAACCTCTCCTCACTCACACGAACATTCTTGCACCCTTCGGTACGCCTCCACGTTCTCGCGCCGCGAATTCGGATTGGCGCCGGACAGGCCGACGCACTCTCCGTCACAGATTCCCTAGTCGCCCAGCTCCCACTCGACCCCGTCGGAGGTGTCCCTCACCTCGACGCCCAGATCGATGAGCCGGTCACGGATCAGATCCGACTCGTCGTATCGCTTGGCGGCACGGGCCTCCTTTCGGAGTTCGAGCATCGCTTCGACGTAGCCGCCGACCACCTCACGCGGGTCCCGGACGCCGGACCTCGCTGCCTCGCCGAGCTCGACGATCACGGACCGCAGCTCGGCGCGGTCGACGGCGCCCGCCGAGACCGCTCGTTCGACATCGAGGGCAGCCTCGACCGCCCCGTCGATGTCCCCGGCCCCGAGGGCGGAGGCGAACTCCGGCGCCGTCGTGGTGACGGCTTCCGGGGACTGCTGAATAGCACCGCCGAGGATCTCTGCAGCCTTCTCGAGTTCGATCGTCTCACCGGCCTCCAGGGTGACGAGATCGGTTCCCCGCAACACAGCGCTCGAGGCTCCGGAGACCACGAGCGTGCCTCTGTCGAAGTCGATGGTCACCGCCGAGTGCTCGTCGATCCCGAGGATGCCGTGATCGAGCTCGGCCTCGAGGACCGAGAGGCGACGCTCGCCGATGTAGCACCGGCTCGTGTCGTGGTTGCCGCCGTCGGTGTTGTTCCAGTGGGGGACGACCGTCATCGGCAGGCCGAACGCCGACGAGAGATCGAGACCGTCGAGCCAGTACGGTTCGGCGCCCGCCTTGTACATCTCGTACACCGGAATCGTCTTCAGCCCGGCCGTCAGCGCGGCCGCGGACGCCAGCACGACCGCCCCGTCGTTTGTGATCACCTCTCGCATGGCGTCGGCGAGACCCACCGATTGCCAGATACCGAGGGCGTAGGACGGGGATCCGGGTCCGGCGAAGACATACCTGGCCCGACGCACCATGGCAAGCGTCCGCTCCACGGCCGACACCGGCTCGCCGGCGGAGCGCAGCGTGGCGACCGCGGTCGGCTTGTGGAGCGACACGTCGAAGAACTCGACGATCTTCTCGGTGAGCACGTCGACGTTCTCCTGGAACCCGAACGGCGTGTCCAATAGCACCACCTCGGGAGCGTCGACGGCCTCCAGGGTTCTTCGATGTGTCGAAACCATCGTCGGAGCCAGCTCTCCGGAGCCCATGAGCACCAGTCTTCCGGCCATCAGATACCCCCTGCGAACGTCGCCATGAGATCGGCGACCAGCTCGGGACGCTGCGCATGCACGTCGTGGTGAGCGTCCAGCCAGGTCAAGCGGGCGGCGGGGAGGGCGTCGACGAACGAGTCGACCCGCTCTTCCCTTCCCGGCTCCGATCTGCCGACCGCGAGCACGAGCGCAGGCACAGCGACGTGCCGAGCGGCTTCATCGGCCCTGTGCTCCCACAGGTGGCGAAGGATCCGCATGTGGTTCGCCCGTGAGAGACGGGCTCGAACGTGACCGTCGACGGTCTCGAAGTTGGCGAGCTGACCTGCGATCCCGCTCTGGGGCCAGTCGGCGAATCTCGTCTTCGACATGCTCGTCATCTGCTCCATCGTGAACCCGGTGAAATCCGGCGGTGCCAGGGCCGCTCGGGCCTCGTCCCACACGGGGAAGGCATCGGCCAATTGAATGAACCCGCCATCGACGCAGACGATTCCCGAAACCAGGTCGGGGTGGCGTCTGGCGAACTCGACGACCACGTTTCCGCCCCACGACTGGCCTGCGATGACGGCCGGTCTCCCGAGCGCCTGCTCTATCACCGCAGCCAGGTCGTCGGTCACGGTCTCGAAGTCGTACCCGTCGTGGGGTTTCGAGGATTCTCCATGACCGCGCTGGTCGACGGCGATGGAAGCATGGCCGAGCTCGGCGAGGTGGTCTCCGACGCCGTCCCAGAGACGAGCATTGGACGCAAGCCCGTGCACGAGAACGAACGCTCTCGTGTCGGGCCGGGCCTCACGCGTGATCATGGAGATGTCCACGCCGCTGCCGACCGTGACGGTCCGCCTCGTCACCATCCCCAGGTTCCGGGATCGCCCTTGAAGGGCCCAACGATCTCATCGAGGATCCATCCACCGTAGAAGTCACCGGCCTGGGGCCGAACCGTCTCGCCGTCGACCGTCACTCGATCCATACGGCCGGGATAGAAGGACAGATATCCGGCGATCGGCTCGAACGCAGCGGTCGGCGCCGGGTAGGACCAGGCTGCCTTCGGTGCCACTCGCCCGTCGACGGTCACGTCCCAATAGGCGGCCTCCCCCTTCCACTCACACACCGAGCGCCCGTCCGACCGGGTCAGGAGCTCGGTGCGGACATCAGCAGGCGGCAGGTAGTAGCCGGGTGGGTGGCTCGTCTCGAGCACGCGATAGGCCCCCGTCGTCGAGGCAATGGTCAGACCGTTGAACACGATCTCGACGCGCCGCTCGTCTCGGTCGAGAGCCGGAGGGCGCGGATAGTCCCACACGGACTCCTGTCCGGGGCCGGGTGTTTCGGGCTTGGGGCGTCGCATCATGATTTCACGTCTCGAAGGGAGGGAGTGAACATACCGCTCGCACCGAGCAACGAGGAGTCCGCCAATGCAGCCGATCCGAATCATCGCAGGACTGGGGGTCGCCGCCATGGCCGTCGCCCTCATCGTCGGATTCACGAGCGGTGACTTCACCGCCGAGGGCGGGGAGATCGTCGATCTCGTGTGGGGGCGGGTCACATTGATCGACCTCTATGTCGGGATCGCGCTCTTCGGGGCATTCGTGGCCTGGCGGGAGCGTTCCGTCGCCGTCACGGTCGTGTGGATCCTCCTGTTCATCGTGCTCGGGAACCTCGCCACGGCGGTCTATGTCCTGCTCGCCGCCATGCAGGCCGACTCGGTCGAGGAGCTGCTGGCCCGAAAAGCATGAGAAACTCCGACATCCACTCAGCCGGTTCGCTCCGAACAATCTGACGAAGCACACCAGAAGGTTTCGGATGATTCACAACGGGTACACGGACAGCCGTGGAAACGACCTATCTCACTCCGTACGCCTCGTTCAG
>CBDTXZ010000258.1:0-3775 GCA_965364515.1 uncultured bacterium | reverse complement strand
CGGAACAATGTCGGGCGGGTGACTGTTGGTACGGGCATGCAGACAGCGGATCAACAGCACCTCGCATGGATCGCCCGATCGTTCGGGCGGCCGGACTACCTCCCGCTGGCGGCCGAAGATCTCAGGCTGCTCGACGACGCATCCGAGGTCGTCTCGAAATACCCCGGCACGCATCTGTTCAAAGAGGGACAGGAGGCGACGGCGGTGTTCCTGATCGAAGACGGTGAGATCGACATCTACCGGACCGCCTTCGACAGAAAGCGAGTGGTCAGCCGCGTCGGGCCGGGATCGGTGCTCGGAGACATCGCCATGTTCGGCGGTGGCGAGTACATCTCGTCTGCGCAGGCAGTCGGCCGGGTTCGAGCCTTCAGATTCGACCGCGACCGCCTGCTCCCGGAACTCGCCAAACACCCGGCGCTGTGTCTCCGCTGGCTGGTCGCCGGGCTCCGACAGCTCGAAGCCACCCAGCGCAGGGTCATCCATCTGATGCACAAGACGGTGCTCGCCCAGGTCGCCGATCTGCTCCACGAGGAATCCAAGAGCGGCGACGACATCGAGCTGTCCCAGGCAGCCATCGCAACATTGCTCGGCGCCAGCCGTCAGACCGTGAACGAGTCGCTCGCAGCGCTCAAGGAGATCGGCGCGGTCGAGACCGGATACCGGAGGATCACCGTGCTGGACCGTGAGGCGGTCGCCCGCGTCGCAGCAGAGGACCGCAGCTAGCGGTCCGACGGCCAGGTGTCGGCAATTCGATAGCCCGTGGGCCAGGGGTCGTCGGGATCCACCATGATCTGACTGGTCCCGGTGATCCACGCTCGACCGGTGATGGTGGGGACGATCGCCGGAGTCCCCGAGAGGTCGACCTCCTCGATGATCTGCCCGTCGAAGCGCGACCCGATGATCGATCGCATCGTCAATCGGTCCCCGACCTCCATCTCTCCCCGGGAGCGGAGGACCGCCATGCGCGCCGACAGCCCGGTTCCGGTGGGTGAGCGGTCGACCTTTCCGGGCTCGATCGTCACGGCGTTGCTCATCGAGCGCTCTCCGGTCTGCGGATCGACGACGAGTGGTCCGGCGAACTGACAGAACGACACGTGGCTCCACTCGGGGTTGGTCGGATGGCTGAAGCCGATCTGGTCGTTGGCGGCCCTCACGATCTCGACGCCGAGACGAGCGATCCGGCCGGCGTCGTCCGGCGTGATCTGCACGCCGACGGCCTCTGCGTCGACCATGACGAAGCTGTCGCCTCCGTATGCCGTGTCCACCTCGATGGTTCCGAGACCGGGCACGTCGAGGGGGAGGCTCAGATGCTGGGCAAAGGAAGGGACGTTGGTGATCGTGATCCGTTCGGCCTTGCCGTTGCGGCACTCTGCGGTCACTGGCACCAGGCCCCCCGGTGCCTCGAGGGTGAGTCGAGTGACGGGCTCGGTCATCGGGACGATCCCCGTGTCGAGCAGGACCGTGGCGACACAGATCGAGTTGGATCCCGACATCGGTGGCGTGTGGACCGGCTCCATGATGATGAAAGCCATCTCGGCGTCCGGATGCTTCGGGGGCACCAGCAGGTTCGCGTGCCGGAACACACCCCCTCGAGGTTCGTTCAACATCAGATCTCGGAGACGGCCATCGGATGCGATCCATCTCGACTGCTCCCAGATGGTGTCTCCCGGCGGCGGAGCGACCCCGCCAACGATCACATCCCCCACCTCGCCCTCGGCGTGGCAGCGGACCACGTGGATCTGGCTATTCGAACGCATCGAACTCCTCCTCGACTCGAGGCTAGGGGTGCCGAATGCTCCTCGGACTGTCGGATTTCGGTCGATCGGAGGATGAACCGGGGGCGTCGTCGGGTTGTCACACGCGATGGAAGCACTTCTTGCAACCGCGTTTGCGGCCGGGCTGGTCGCCACGGTGAACCCGTGCGGCTTCGCAATGCTCCCTGCGTACCTGTCCTATTTCCTCGGCACCGGCTCCGAAACACCACCGAACCAGTCGGTCCGGCGGGCATTGGCGGTCAGCGGCCTGATGGCGCTTGGCTTCCTGGTCGTCTTCGGAACGGCCGGGCTGGCGTTGACGCTCGGGGTGCGTGCGATCGTCGAGTTCATCCCGTGGCTCGCCGTGATCGTCGGTGCGGGGCTCGTCGTGCTCGGAATCCGCACGTACCGGGGCTCGTACATGACCATCTCGCTGGGGTCCGGCAGGGTCGATCGTTCGTCGGTGTTCCGTTTCGGCGTCTCCTACGCCGTTGCGTCGCTGAGCTGCACACTTCCGATCTTCCTCTCGCTGATCGCAGGCACGTTTGCGCGCTCATCCGTGTTCGAAGGCATCTCGGCGTTCATCGCATACGCGGCCGGTATGTCGCTCGTGATCACCGCCATCACGGTCACGCTGGCGTTCGGCCAGCACCGGCTCGTCACGTTGATCCGCTCGTCCGCCAGATACGTCAACAAGGTATCCGGCGCCGTGCTGACCGCCGCCGGCGTCTTCATCGTCTGGTACTGGGGCACGGTGCTTTCGAGCGGCTCGTCGGCCCTGGCCTCGAATGGCCTCGTACGCGGAATCGATCGGCTCTCGTCGTCGATCACGGGGTTCGTGAGGGAGCGGCCACTCGTTGTCGCCGGCGTGCTCGCCCTGATCGTCGCGGTGGGGGTCCTCGGTCAGCGAACCAGGGAAGAGAGCGCCCCAGACGAGCTTCCGACCGCTGTCTCGAACTGACCCGCGGGCCGGTGCGTGCGCCGGAGGCCGAGTCGGGCGAAGGCCCCTCGAACATGGCTTCATCCTCTGGACAGCGGACCTCGGCAGAGGGACGTTGGCGTCGAGTCGCTGAGCGACTCGAAAGGAGGTGGCATCGTGACGATGCTCCGCGAACGGCGCGACATCGATCAGACCGTGCGCCCTGCCCGCTTCACCAGCGAATGGGTGCTCGGGACGATCGGAGCACTCGCTGCCCTCATCGGCGCCTGGATGTTCCACGCTCCCGAAGCCGGAACGCTCACGTTCTTCGCCTGGGACTGGGATGTCTCGACGCTGTCCGAGGCCTGGCCGCTCGGCCTGCTCACCGTAGGTGGGCTCTTGGTCGCTGCCGGGTTCGGGACGATGGCGCAGAAGATGTTCTATCGCGACGACGAGTTGACGTTGGAGACCTTCGCCGCAGCGGCGATGGCCGTCATCGGCACCGCAGCCGTGATCGCCTACGCATTGATCTGGATCTTCTGATCCCGACGTGTACGAGGGGAGACCGAGGGGGGTCCCCCTCGTGCGCGTAGCGACGATCGGTTGACCCGGCCGCGGACGATCGGTAGCGATGCCCCCGGGGGACAGTTGGCAGCCCAGCAGGAAAGGAGTAGCGGAATGGTTCTGGTGCGTGAGAGAGAACAGGTCGAGGCCCAGGTCCGGTCATCGGGCTCGACACTCGAGAGGACGGTCGGGCTGCTGGGTGCGATCGCCGCGATGGTCGGGCTATGGGTGTTCCATGCCCCCGCCGGCGGCACCCTCACCTTCTTCATATGGGAGTTCGACGTCGCCACGATGGCGGAGGCCTGGCCGCTGGGTCTGGTCACCGTCGGCGGGCTCGCCGCTGCCATCGGCTTCGGCCTCGATGCCCGGAAGGCGTTCTCACAAGAACCGAGGTTCACCCGTGAAGCGATCGCCGCCGCCGTTCTCGCAACGCTCGGCCTGATCGCCGCCGTCACCTACGCCGTGATCTGGGTCTTCTAGCGCTGCACGCAGCACGCTGCACGCATCTATGGCGCCGGCGCGGCCATACGGCGCACGT
>CBDTXZ010000257.1:0-3788 GCA_965364515.1 uncultured bacterium | reverse complement strand
TACCACCAGGAGGTGACCGAGCTCGCCATGGACATCCTGGGCGTCGAGTCCCTGCTCGACGTTGGTCGCAAGCCGGCGTCTGCTTTCCGCACCGACGACCCCGGCGCCCCGAACTCCCCGGCGTCGTGGCAGACCGTGTTCTTGAACGCTCGCGCCGGGACGATCTACGCCGGCACCAACCAGATCCAGCGCAACATCATCGGCGAGATGATGCTCGGCCTCCCCAAGGAACCCCGCCCCGTCTGAACACGTTCTTGTGACGCAAACGCATGGAATAGCGGTGTACGCGTCACAAGAACGCACTCACAGTTCGCTGATGGGGGTGATGCGGGTGGCCAGGTCGGGGAGGCGGCCATCGGCGGACATGATCCTGGTGTGCTTGCGGCCGAGCCACTTCCACAGGAGTCTCGCCTCTGCCGCGACTCCCACTGTCAACGGCACCGCAGTCCGGGTCCGCTGCTCGGCGACCGCCATCAGCGGGCGACCCTCCTTCTCGTTCCACGACCGCACGTGCACACCGCCAGTGATCGACACCCACTCGCCCGTGTCGTCGCGCGCTTCGATCGTCCCGGCGGCTTGCAGCTCGTGCCACTCCCGCCGACGCTCGAGGGCGGCTGCCAGTGCCCGGTAGCGGTCGCGTACCCAGCCGGCCTCCTCGTAGCGGAGCGCCAGCATGTGAGCGCGCATCCGGTCGATCAGGGGTTCCAGCATTGCGCCGGGTTCGCCACCGATCGCCAGCTGCAGCGGATACAGCTCGCGTTGATACTCCTCCCCGTCGATCGACCCGTCGCACGGACAGAGCGAGATCCCGAGTTGGGCTCCCGCACACGCCCCGGAACGGCTCCCTGGCTTGCCCGAGCACCGTCTGATCTTCGTGGCATCCCAGATGGCGTGCATGACGAGCTCGGCCGACCGACGCGAGCGGAATGGGCCCAGCACGAAATCGCTGTCGGGATGCAGCTTGCGGGTCAGCGACAGTCTGGGGAACGTCTCTCTGGTGAGGGTCACGAAGTGGTTCGCTTTCGGGGGCTTCGAAGCGCGGTTGTAACGGGGGATGTGATGGTGGATGAGGCGAAGTTCGGTGATCGAGGCCTCCAACTCGCCGGATGTGACGATCGTGTCGACCGACTGCATCTCTCGCATCAGGTTGCCGATCGATCGGCGCTCGTCGCCGTAGAAGTACGAACTGACCCGGGTTCGGAGATTCTTGGCCTTGCCGACATAGATCACCGTGCCCTGGCGATCCTTGAACAGGTAGACGCCCGGGCGGCGTGGGAGGTTGCGGGCGAGATCGATCTTGTCGTAGTGAGGGTTGCCTCGTGCGGTGGGGAGCTCGAGCAGGTCTTCGAGATGTGTGACGTGGAGCGTCCCGGCACGTTCGAGAAGACCATGGAGCACGTGAACGGTCGCTCGGGCGTCGTCGAGCGCCCGGTGAGTCGGGCTCACGGGCGAGCGGAAGTGGGCGGCCAGGGACTTGAGTCCGAGGCTGCGGACCTCGGAGCGCACGAGCCTCCGGGCGAGCGCGACGGTGTCGAGCGAGCGGTTCGCCAGTTTCGGGTATCCCAGCCTGGCGGCAGCAGCGTTGAGGAAACCGAGATCGAAGCTCTTGTTGTGCGCCACGATCACCGAGTCCCCGGCGAACTCGAGGAACGAGGGGTAGACCTCCTCGATCCTCGGAGCATCGATCACCATCGACTGGGTGATCCCCGTCAGCACGACGATCGATGCCGGGATGGCGGCGTCGGGGTTGACCAGCGTCTGGAACTCTCCGATCACCTCGCCGGCGCGGACCTTGACCGCTCCGACCTCGGTGATGGCGTCGCCATGCGATGACCCTCCCGTGGTCTCGAGGTCCACGACGCAGAAGGTCACGTCGTACAGCGGTGTCCCCAGTTCCTCGAAGCTCGGCTGATACGCGAGCGTCATGATCGACGTGCTCCCTCGTTCGACGGCGGTCCGCCAGCGCTGAAGTGACCCTAGTCGAACAGGTGTTCGATTCCATGACTCTCCGCCATTGGGCGTTGGCCGGTCTCCACGGGTCGGCTTTGGTCGGGCGGCCCTGCGGGTGGTCGACGGGTTCGGCGTCGTTGCAGTTGAGACGCCGGGCCATGGAATACCGCGATGGCGCCGGCCGAGTGGCTCTGGCTCGGGCTGGTGCCCCGCTCAGGGTTTCAGGAGCCGCCGCCGGAAAGCCGGGCGGCACGTCTCTGCCTGACGGCTTCGAAGAGAGCGATGCCGGCGGCCATGGCGGCGTTCAGCGAGTCGGCGGAACCGGCCATCGGAATTCGAATCCGATGGTCTGCACCGTCCAACCAGGTGTCCGACAACCCGTACTGCTCGGCCCCGATCACGACGGCGACGGCGCCGGTCAGGTCCGCATCGGTGTGCAACTCGGTGGTATCAGGTGTTGTGGCGAACGTGGTGATCCTGCGATCCGACAGCCACGCAATCGTCTCCTCCGAGGTCGCCACGGCGAGAGGAACCACGAACAGCATCCCGGTCGATGCGCGCACCACATTGGGATTGAACGGGTCGGTGGTCGGATCGCAGACGATGACAGCGGCGCATCCGGCGGCGTCGGCGGTCCGGAGCATCGTGCCGAGGTTCCCTGGCTTCTCGATGGCCTCGACGACCAGCAGCAGCGGCTCGTCGGTGAGTTTCAGCGCACCGAGCGACGTGTCGAACTGCCGTGCCACGGCGAGGAGGCCCTCCGGACGATCGCGGTAGGCCGCCTTCCGGAACGGCTCCGGTGCGACCTCGATCACGGGCGTCCCTGAGGCGGCGACCTCGCCGATCAACCGGTCCTCGTTGGGACCGAGAAACAGTTCCGGTGCCACATAGAGGCGTTCGAAGCCGATCCCGGATGCCAGTGCCCGGGTCACAGCCCGATATCCCTCGATGACGAAGGTCCCCGTGCGATCGCGGTGGCGGCGGTCACGGAGCCGCACGAGCTCCTTGATCTGGGGATTGGTGGTCGAGGTGATGGGATCGGACATCAGTCCGGATCAGGATGCAGCCCTTCATAGGCGTCGGCAAGTCGGCGGCGCGCACGGAGCGCCGCGACCCGAACGGCCCCGGTCGCCATCTTCATGCGACCGGCGATCTCGTCGTGGGTGAGGCCTTCGACTTCACGCAGCCAGAGCACCTGTCGATCGCGCACCGACAGGTGGGTCATGGCCTGGCGGATCATCCCGTGTTCTTCGGTCTCGATCAGCAGGTCGGAAGGGTCGTCGACCGGCGCGTACTCGAGCTCACGTTCGACTCGACCCTTCTTACGCAGCAGGCTGCGGAAGCGATTCCTGGCAACTGACCAGAACCAGGCTTCGAATGCCGCCGCCTCACGAAGTTTGGGGAGATTCTTGACCATCCCCTCGAGCGCTTCGGAGGCCAACTCGTCGGCATCGGCGTGTCGGAGCCCTGAGCCGCGGTAGAAAGCGACGAGCTTGGGGAATCCCTGCTCGAGGATCTCACCGAGCACGATTCGGTCCCCGCTGCGGGCCGCCTCGACGCGTTCGGGGCTCGGGGGCCAGGCGCGAGACAATCCCGAACCTGTGATCCGGGATTGTCGATCCGACGCAGGCATGCGGGTCGAGATTAGGGCTGGCCTCCGCTCTGCCCTGGTCGCGACCCCGGATTGCCCTTTCCGGGGTTGTCGGGTTGGGTCGGCGGTGTCGGCGGTTCCTTGTCCTTTGCCGAGCCGGGAACCTCCGGTCCACCGGGTTCGCCCTGTGCCGGATCGGGTAGGTCGAGTCCGAGCCTGTCCACGAGATCGCGGGCGATGGCCGATA
>CBDTXZ010000256.1:0-3800 GCA_965364515.1 uncultured bacterium | reverse complement strand
CAGTCGTTCTGCTTCTGGCGATCGTCTTCACATTCGCCGGCGGCGAAGGGACAGCCGAGGGCTTCGCGTTCGGTGACGTGACCGTCGAGGGCGATGCCCTCGCCGAGTACGAAGCCGGCGGTGTCAACGACCCTGCACTCGGGCTGACTGCGCCAGTGGTGTCAGGGAGCGACCAGGCAGGGAATCCGGTGACGGTCGGCGGTCCGGGCGAGCCCAGAATCGTCCTGTTCCTGGCGCATTGGTGCTCGCACTGCCAGAGCGAAGTGCCCAGAGTCACCGAGTATCTCGCCAACAACGAGGTCGACGTCGAGTTCCTCTCTGTCGCGACGAGCTCGGCGGTGGATGCGCCGAACTATCCGCCGTCCAGGTGGCTGGAGAGCGAGGACTGGCCGGTTCCGACGCTGTACGACGACCAGGCGAACTCCGCAGGCACGGCGTACGGCCTCTCGGCGTTCCCGTTCTGGGTGGTTCTCGACGGCAACGGCGACGTGCAGGCCCGGTTCACCGGGGAGCTCGACGAGCAACAGCTCGCATCGGTCGTCGAGGTCGCAGCCGCATTGGGAGGCTGATCAGTCGCCTGCTTCGAGCGCCTTGACCTTGTTGAGGCGTCGAACGTGGCGCTCCTCGTTCGTGAATTTCGCCGAGAGGAAGGCCGAAGCCAGCTCTTCGGCAACCGCCGAGCCGATCACTCGACTCCCCAGGCACAGCACGTTGACGTCGTCGTGTTCGACGGCCTGATGGGCGGTGTAGGTGTCGTGGGCCACCACTGCGCGAATGCCGTTGATCTTGTTGGCGGCGACGGATGCACCGGCACCCGACCCACAGACGACGATGCCACGATCCGCGCGGCCGTCCACCACTGCCTTGGCGACCGCCGCGGCGAAGTCGGGGTAGTCGACCGAGTCGGTGGTGTGTGTGCCGAGATCGAACACCGTGAACCCTCCGTCGGAGAGGACGGTGGCCAGGTGGTTCTTGAGTTCGAACCCTGCATGGTCCGATCCGAGTGCTACACGCATGCCGAGAAGGTAGCGGTTCGATGGTCCGAACGGCGAACGCCTCCCGGCGCTGCGACGTGCGCACGCACCCGGCGGATCCCGGGCGCCGCGTGCCGCCACGCGGACGCGACAAGAGCGGGGGTGGTGCGAGACTCGCACCACCCCCGCTCCGGTCACGTCCTCCAGGGGTCTAGATGAACAGGGTCTGGGCTCCGGCTGCGATGTCGATGAAGTCGCTGGCGTTGATGATGCCTTCCACCCGGTCGTAGAGGTCTTCTTCATCGACGTGCATCATGTCGGCCGACATCCGACAGGCCCAGAGGTGCCCGCCGGCATCGGTGATCAACTCGAGAAACTCCGGAACCTCGGGGATCTCGAGTCCCTCGATCTGCTTCTTCATCATGTAGGTGGCGAAGCTCGTCATTCCCGGCAGGCCCATGACTGCGTTGGGCATGTGGGTTGCCGGGTTCCCGATCGGGCTGAACTTGAGATGCCCCATCGTCTTCTTGGTGATCATGTCGAATCCCCAGAAGGTGAAGAACAGATGTGTCTCGACCCCTTCTCCGAGCGCGGCGTTGGCCAGAACGAGTCCTGGGTAGGCCATGTCGAGGGAGCCCTTCGAGCAGATGATCACCAGTTTGCGATCCGTCTCCTCCTCATCCCCGAACGAGGGGATGGGAGCGGTTTGTGTATCGGTGACGGTCATGTGAGTCCTTCCTAGACGCAGCCGGCCGGCTTTGGCACGCCGGCGATGTAGGCCATCTTCTTCGCAGGCTTCTTCGGGAACAGCGAGAACAGTTCCTTCGTCGGGATGCCGCCTTCATTGGTGACTCGACGAAGCGTCGGTGTCACGCCATTCGCCTTGTAGTCCTCACGCAGGAACCTGATCGGAACCCAGTGGGCGTCCGTCATCTCGATGCCGATGTTGGCAGCGAGGACTTTCGCCAGCTCCTCGTCCCATTCGTCGTATTCGGTCATGAAGCCTTCCTCGTCCACGTGGACTTCTCGGTCGGCCAGTGTTGCGAGTGCCATCTGCACTACCTCCTGTTTGTCAGTTGTCTGTTCTGTCTGGTGCTGGTGTGTTCACCCCGGCTCGTGTCTCCGGCGATTCCTCGCCGAGCGAGCGGAGCATGTTGAGCGCCTTGGCGAGTCCTCTCCGGACCTCTGGCTGGCGCATCTCCTTGAGCAGAGCGAAGGCTCCCGGCGGTTCGGTCGGTTCGACGTGCTCTCCGTCCTGAACGGTCGTGAACGTCCGCTGGAGCATCTGCATGACCTCCGGCTGGGTCATCTCCCTGACCGTCTGGAGGATGAGCACGATGTTGTCGCCCAGCGCCTCCACGTCTTCTTCGGTGAACGAGGTGACCACCCGGTCGATGACTCCGAGGCCGCTTCGACCGATGTCGAAATACCCGCGTTCGTCGAGCGTGGCGAGGCGGTCCGTGGCCGATGCCATCACGGGCTTCGCCATCGGCGCCGCCACGTCGACCAGTTCGCTGAAGGTTGCGAGCTGGGCCAGCAGCCGTTCGAGCGTCGGAAGCGTGGTGGCCAGTGTTCTGGCGAAGCCGACGACGTCGTCGGTGCTCACGTCGAGGTCGTCGAGTTCCTTGGCGATCGAGTTCATCGCCTGGGAGGCGATCGGAGTCATGACTTCTGTCAGTTCCGACCATCGCTCTCTCGCAGCCCGTTGACGCATGGCCTCGTCGGTCAGCACCTCGAGCTGGAGCGCCATCCGGTCCAGGCGATCCTCGATGGCGGGGGCCACGGCTGGCGCGGTCACGCCGACACCTCCTCGGTGTCCTTGCCGACCATGCTCATCAGCGCGGGGAGCGGGAGCTCCTTGCCCGGGAGCAGCAGGTTCCAGTACATCCACCGGAAGGCCAGCTTGCCGTAGTGGTTCATCTCGGTCTCCTTCAGGAGGCTGAACGGTCCGACACCGGGGAGCGGATACTTCCCCGTCAGGGGCTGGGTGGTGTAGTTGAAGTCGATCAACATGCCCTTGCCGTTGCCCGACTCCACGAAGCAGTTCGCATGCCCGTCGAAGGCTTCGGTCATCGGGCGACCTGCGATGTGTTCGAGGAAGTTGCCGGTGAAGATGTCCACGGCGAAGTGGGCCACCGATCCTGCCTTCGACGCCGGGATGTTCGACGCGTCGCCCAGGGCGAAGATGTTGTCGTGTTCGGTCGAGAGCAGCGTTCCCTGGTCGACCGGCACGAAGTTGAGTTCGTCGCCGAGCCCGCTCCGCTGGACGAAATCCGCGCCCATGTTGAGCGGCACCGTCACGAGCAGATCGAATGGGATCTCACGCTCGTCGAACGACACGATGGCTTTGCTTTCGTTGTCGACCCGTTCGATCATGAAGTCCGGTTCGATCGTCACCTTGCGATCGGTCAGCATGTCGCCCAGATGTTTCGAGGCGACAGGCTTGGTGAAGGCGCCGTCCAGCGGAGTCACGTATGTGATCTCGACCCGATCGCGCATGCCCTTCTTCTTGAAGAAGTCATCTGCGAGGAAGGTGAACTCCAGGGGGGCCACCGGACACTTGATGGGCATCTCGGTGATGTGCACCACGAGACGTCCGCCGTCCCACGTGGCCAGCTTGTCTCGCAGTGCGGTGGCGCCTTCGAGCGTGTAGAACTCGTGCACGCTCTTTCGCCACTCGTCCTCGTCCATTCCGGGCGTCTGATCGGGTCTCGGCGTGGCCCCCGTGGCGATCACAAGCTGGTCGTAAGCGAGCTCGGTGCCATCGGTCAGGAAGACGCGATTGTCGTCCGCTTCGACACGGTCGATCTCGCCCATGATCATCTC
>CBDTXZ010000255.1:0-3821 GCA_965364515.1 uncultured bacterium | reverse complement strand
CCCCGACGAGTCCGTCCTCGTCGGGTGAGTCAGGCAAGTCGCGCCGGCCAGTCGGCGCTGCGGCAGCCGAGAGGCATTTCGGCCCCTTGCTCGTCTGGACGGCCGTCGTGATGGCGATCGAACCCGGGCTCGGAGGCCGCATCCGGGAACGAGAGGAGGACACATGGATCGCCTTGCAGGGAGGGTTGCGCTGGTGACCGGCGCCGCCAGTGGGATTGGCAAAGCCACCGCAATCAGGCTCGCCGACGAGGGTGCATCGGTGCTCGTGACCGATGTGAACGACGACACGGGCCAGGCGGTCGCGGACGCCATCACCGAGGCCGGAGGAAACGCTGCGTACGCCCACCTCGACGTGGCCGTACCCGATGAGTGGGACGCCGCAGTCGCCAAGGCAGTTGACGAGTTGGGTGGACTCGACATCCTCGTCAACAACGCCGGAATGGGCGACTTGGCAACCATCGAGGAGACCACCCTCGAAGATTGGGAGCGCACCGTGGCGATCGATCAGACCGGCGTGTTCCTCGGGACGAAGCACGCCGCGGATGCTCTCAAGGCGTCCGGCAGTGGGACGGTCGTCAACATCAGCTCGATCTTCGGAACGAGTGGTGGATTCGGAAGCTCGCCCGCGTACCACGCCGCCAAGGGTGCGGTCCGTACCCTGACCAAGAACGTCGCCCTCCACTGGGCTACCGAGGGCGTCCGAGTCAACTCGGTTCACCCTGGTTTCATCGACACACCGCTCATGGATCAGGCCCGTGGGACACCGTTCGAGCAGGCCATGATCGACCTCACACCGATGGGACGGTTCGGCAGACCCGAGGAGATCGCGGCCGGCGTGGCGTACCTCGCCAGCGACGACGCCGCTTTCGTCACGGGCCTCGAGCTCTACATCGACGGCGGATACATCGCCCGCTGAGCCCCTCGAGCGAACGCACCGGAGTGAGAAAGCCGAGTGACGGGAATGCGGGAGTATGCCGATCCGAGGCCGATTGGGCTCTGATCGAGATGACCTGCACCGATGGTGGGACTTCGGGCGCCGGTGACCGAGAGTTCACGGGCAGCTCCCCACCCATCCTGGCCGATGCTCGACCGGGGCACCGGAGTCATCGCCCACGCCGTCACCGTCTCGATCGAACCACGGCCCGACCGGACATTCGGCGCGGCGGGTCGAGGTTTGGAGTGAAGCTGACGGCGAACGGCGGCTGACCGCTACACCCTCGTCGCAGTCACCCGTGAGGGCTTCACCAATCCACTGCGCTCGACCTGATCGGCAAGGAACTCGAATCCGCTCCACATCCCCGGTTGACCGAACCTGTTCCGCGCCTCCCTGATGACCGGCGAGTACTTCTCCCAGGTCGACAATGCCGACGCCATCAGCACATCACCGAGAAAGTCGATGTCGACCACGCCCTTCCTCAGGAGGAGCCCCAGCGTGTCGAATCGTTGCCAAATCTGGCCCTCGTGCTCGAGGCGCACTTGAGCGACGGGGGACTCATCTGCGGGAGTTGGCTTGATGTCCGAATCGAGTCGTCATTACCTCGAACCCGACTGGTTCACCCGCACCATTCTCAACCCGGCGGTCCTGGCCTTGACCAGGCGGGGGATCTCGTTCTGGGGTTCGCGAATCCTCGAGGTGAGGGGGCGGAAGTCCGGGGTGTGGAGATCTGTTCCGGTCAATCTGCTGACGCTCGATGGAAACGACTACCTGGTTGCACCTCGAGGTGAGACCCAGTGGGTCCGCAACCTGAGGGCGGCCGGTGAGGGCAGGCTCAGGGTCGGGAAGAGGACCACCGAGTTCGAAGCCGAAGAGCTACCCGACTCGGACAAGCCCCGGATTCTCCGCCCTTATCTCGAGCGATGGAAGTGGGAAGTGGGCCAGTTCTTCGCTGGGGTAGGACCGGACGCCTCTGAAGAGGAACTCGTCGCCATAGCGCCCGACCATCCTGTCTTTTCGATCACGACCCGGGGGTGAGCAGGTCCGAGTCTCAGGCGGCAGTCACGGCCTGCACCTCCCCCAGCATGACCGCACCCGACTTCTAGGCCTCGTCGTTTCGACCGTGATTGGACCGATCCAATGGGTTCCGACCCGGGCGCACGAGGCCGGCTTCGTACGCCACGATCACCGCCTGGACCCTGTCGCGAACCCCCAACTTCGTGAGGAGCCGACTCACATGTGTCTTGGCGGTGGCTTCCCCGACGTACATGGCGTCGGCGATCTCCCGGTTGCTCAACCCCCTGGCGAGAAACTCGAGTGCCTCGCGCTCCCGTTCGGTCAGGTCCTCGGGGAGCTGCTCCCCCGGGGCCCCCCGGGAGGGCAACTGCGCGAACTCGTCGAGGAGGCGTCGTGTCACCGATGGAGAGAGCAGGGCGTCCCCCGAGGCCACGACCCGGACGGCGGAGACGAGGTCACTCGAGGGCGTGTCCTTCAAGAGGAACCCGCTCGCGCCGGCGCGGAGCGCAGCGTAGACGTATTCGTCGAGGTCGAAGGTGGTGAGCACCAGGACCCGAGTGGTGAGTTCGTCGGCGCCCACAATGTGCCGGGTCGCCTCGATGCCATTCATCTCGGGCATCCGCACGTCCATCAGGACCACATCCGGCCGGGTTTCGTGGCAGAGATCGACACCCGACCTCCCGTCTGCGGCCGTTCCCACAACCTCGATGTCCTCTTGCGCGTTCAGGATCATGGCGAAGGCGTCCCGCATGAGTTCTTGGTCGTCGACGATCGCGACTCGGATTGCCACCTCACACCACCTTGGATGATCCCTCGGACGGGACTCGCTCATCAGAGTCGGCCAGTGGGAGGCGTGCCTGCACGGACCATCCGCCTTCAGGGCGTGGCCCTGCGGAGAACGTACCCCCATAGATCTCGACCCGCTCCCGCATGCCGATCACACCGTGGCCCGAACCCCCGACCTGGCTCCGGGCCGACCGGCCTGCACCGTCGTCGAGGACCTCGATCGCAATGGACTTGGGTCCGAACTCGATGGAGATCGATGCTGCTGCTCCCTCGCCTGCGTGCTTCCGCACGTTCGTGAGTGACTCCTGGAGGAGCCGATACACGGCAAGCTCGATCCCCGGTGCGAGGCGACGCTCATTTCCTCCGACGGACACATCGACCTCGATCCCCGAGGCGCGGGCCTCCTCGACGATGCCGGCAAGGTCGCCCAGCCCGGGTTGTGGGAGGAGCGAGGCGAGGTCCTCGGCGTCACCACTCCGAAGCGCACCGAGCATCCTTCGCATCTCGGTGAGCGATTCCCGACTCACCGTCTCGATACGGCGCACGAGCTCCTCGGCCTGCTCCGGACTCGTGCGCACGACCTCCTTCGCCGCACTCGCCTGGACGGCGATGAGGCTCATACCGTGGGCCACCACGTCGTGCATCTCACGGGCAATCCGACTGCGCTCCTCCATCACGGCCTCGGCCGCACCCCGCCTCCGTTCCGCCTCGGCGCGTGCCGCCCGACGGGTCGTGCGCTCGAACGCCCGTCGTCGATCCCGGACAGCCAGCCCGGTCGCAGCCGTTGCCAAGAGATACGCAGCCATCGTCACTGCGTTGGGATAGCGGAATCCCTCCGGGGCGCGCAGGATGGTGAAGCCCGCACCCACCAGCATCGCAACGACGAGGCCACCCATCGCGATCCAAGCTCGCTTTCTGTGGCTCTCGTAGATGGCAACGGCGTACAACGAAGGGAGCCCGAGGAGCGCCAAGTACGCGCCGTGGTCCCGCAGCCAATACAGGTTCATCACGACGCCGATCACGACAGCTACGAGCACCGGGTTCCGACGACGCCACAGCAAGGCCACGCCGCCCGCGACCACGA
>CBDTXZ010000254.1:0-3825 GCA_965364515.1 uncultured bacterium | reverse complement strand
ACCGGCCAGATCATCGCCCGGGGATACACCACCGCCGACGCGATGGAGTCCGCCATCTCGAGCCTGGTCTAGGCTCTCGGCGATGTCAGACGATTGGCGTGTCTATCTCGTTGCCGTTCTCTTCGGCCTCTATCTCGGCTGGTTGGGGGGCACCCGGCGCGACGACGACCGGCGCGATGCCATCGTTTCGCTGGCAATCGCCTTCGTCGCGGGCATCGGTTTCGTCCTGTTCGGCTCCGGAGATTCGAATGCCACGCTGGCTGCAACGAGCCTCCTCGTCGGGCCGATCGTGGCCATCGCAACGATCATCGCGTTTGCGAGAGCCCGCGCCTGACCTGATACAAGGCGATCGCAGCGGCGTGTGAAACGCTGAGCGACTCGATGCCGGTCCCCATGTCGATTCGCACACGGAGATCACTGGCATCCAGCATCGCCTGCGACAGTCCCGGCCCCTCCGATCCAACGGCGACCGCGACCCGTCCTGCGATCTCGACGTCACCGATCTCGACGTCACCCGAAGGTGTCATCGCGAGGATCGACCTCCCGGGCATGGCTGGGGGCCACTCGCCGGGTCGAACGATCGGGAGAAGCCCCACACATCCCATCGAGACCCGGACGGCGCGCCGTGTGAACGGGTCGGCCGTCGTCGGATCCAGCACCAGGGCGTCGGCCCCGAGCGCCGAGGCGCTGCGCACGATCGCTCCGATGTTGGCATCGTCACCCACTCCTTCGACCACGCACACGATCCGGGCGTTGGCGATCTCGTCGATCTCGACGGGGCGCGGTCGCTCGAAGAGGCCGACGATGCCACGGTGCATGTCGAAACCCACCACATCACGAAGTTCCGGATCGGACAGCACGACCACATCAGCCCCGCGGGTGTCGATGTCGTCGAGCAGATGTCTCCTACGTTCCAACACCAGCGCCGACCTCATCACGAGGCCGGATTCGATCAATCTCGCAACGACGTTCGGCGATTCACCGTAGAAGACCCCTGCCTGTCTGGCGCGCCGCTCCGCTTCCCGCGAGCGAAGGTCGGCGAACCAGTCCAGGATGTCGTGAGCCGGTCCTCCCGCGTCAGAACCCGTCACGCTCGAGAGCATCCAGCGCGATCTCGACCATCGAGTTGAAGGATGTCTGGCGCTCGTCCGACGAGGTCTCTTCGCCGGTCTGGACGTGATCGCTCACCGTCGCAATCGTCAGTGCTCGCGCGCCCTTCTCGGCCGCCACCCCGTAGAGGCCGGCCGCCTCCATCTCGATGGCGATGACCCCCATGGCCTCCATGACGTCGATGGCGTTCTCCGTCGGGTTGTAGAACAGGTCTGCCGAGTGGACATTGCCCACCTTGACGTCGAAGCCGCCGGCCTCTGCCGCTTCGACCGCCGCCCTGGCGAGCCCGAAGTCTGCGATCGCCGCGAAATCCCAGTTGGCGTACCGGGTCCGGTTGACCAACGAGTCCGTGCACGCCCCCGTGGCGATCACGACGTCGCGGATCTTCACGTCCTTCCCGATGCCACCGCAGGAGCCGACCCGGACGAGGCGCTTCACGTCGTACTCGGTGATCAGCTCGAAGGCGTAGATCGACGCCGACGGGATCCCCATGCCCGTCCCCATCACAGACACCCGGTTGCCGTTGTACGTGCCGGTGTAGCCGAGGACGTTCCGAACCGACGTCACCAGTTCGGCATCGGTGAGGAAGTTCTCGGCGATGTGCTTGGCACGGAGCGGATCGCCTGGAAGCAGGATCGCCTCGGCAAACTGGCCGGGCTCTGCGGAGATGTGCGGTGTCGGCATTGCTGTGGTCCTCGATCGACGATGGGGCAACCGTACTCGGATCGGAGGAGCCTCAGCCCGCTCGCATGATCAGATCTGCGACCAGCCCGGTCCAACCCTGATGGGTGGCACCGAGCCCGCGGCCGGTGTCTCCGTCGAAGTACTCGGCGAAGATCACGAGGTCCTCGAATCGGGGCTCATCGAGAAACGGTCGCCGGCCACGCAGTCGGCTGGACTCCGCCGAGTTCACTGAAGCTCGAGCTCGATCACCTCGAAGGCGCCATCACCGGCGTCACGCAACTCACCCGGCGTCCCGCTCAGGATCGGGAACGTGCCGAAATGGATCGGTACGACCTTCTCCACCCCGATTCGCTTGGCGGACTTGGCCGCGATTCCCGCGCCCATCGTGTAATGGCCGCCGATCGGGAGAAACGCAACGTCGGGCTCGTAGATCTCGCCGATGAGCGACATGTCACCGAAGATGGTGGTGTCGCCGGCGAAATAGAACGTCGGCCCACTCGGGATGTCGATGATCCAGCCGCCGGCCTCTCCACCGGCGACGATGCCGCCGTCGCCGGAGATCCCCGACGAGTGGACCGCGTCGACCAGCGTCCCAAAGATGCCGTTGGGACCTGCGATCCGACCGCCCTTGTTCGAGCCGGTGACGTTCTCGAGCCCCTGGCGGGTGAAGTACTCGGCGACTTCGTGGATGGCGAACACGGCGGCATCATTCGATCGGGCAGCTGCCTCGACACCGAGCACATGATCGAAGTGACCGTGGGTGACATAGACGGCGTCGACGCCCTCTTGGTTCCACTCCGACTCGGGACAGGCAGGGTTGCCCTCGAGCCACGGGTCGACCAACACGGTGGTCCCGTCATCCAGCTTCAATCTGATCGTGGCATGTCCCAGCCAGCTCACCTCGACGCCTTGGATCTGCATGAGTGCCCTTTCGTTGCTCACGCCCGAACCTACCCAATCTCGATCGACTGCGAGTGCCCGATGGACCGGGCCTCATCGGGGCTCAGCTCACGGATAGCCTCCATTCGGGGTGAAGGTCTTGACGATTTCGTCGGCTGTACCGAGGATGACCGATCCAGCACCGAGCGTCTCGAAGATGTATCCGTACGAAGGCACGGCGTCGGGTGCGTAGTAGCCGTACCAGCGAGTCGGAGCGATGAAACCTTCCGGGATCGGATCGCCAGTGGCTGGGTCCGCAGCGAACTCGAGGTCGTACCCGTAGACATCCTGGAGTTCTTGGATCCCGTCGAAGTCCACGTCCAATGAGATCTGGTCGGCCTGCCAGTCGGGTTCCTTGAGCATGCCCATGGCAATGGCAAACTCGACGTTTCCTCGGACGTAGTCGAGAGAGCCATTGTCAGTCGAAGCCGCATCCAGGCCGGCGAACGCCAGGAACAGACCGTCGTCATCCGGCGTCGCGATGGCGAGGGCACCAGGGCCCGCCTCGACGATCTGCCAGCCCGGCGGGTACATGATCGACCAGCCCTGGGAAGAGTCGGTGTGAAGCAGCCAGCCGGCACTCTGCTTCTCCGTCAGGAATTGAGCTCGTAGCTCGTCGGGCGTCAGAGGCGGCGGCGGTACCTGGTCGGCACATGGAGGACTGATGGGATGTGTTCGATCCACCGTCACCGCGGGAGAGCCTGAGTACCGGTACAGGAACGTTGCGATCTGGCCACGCGTCACGTGCTGCTCAGGCGAGAAGGTGGAACTCGACGTGCCGGTGGTGATTCCGACGTTCACCATCCATCCAACCGGCGTGATCTGCCATGAGGCCACGACGTCGGTGAACTGACTCGGCGGAGGCGCCTCAGGCGACCCTGCGAGACGATGGAGGAACGCAGCCACTTCTCCCCGTGTGACCGGGAGGTCAGGGGAGAACGTCGTCTCGGAGGTTCCGGTGGTGATCCCCGACGCGGCCATCCATGACACCGGCTCCTGCTGCCAAGGCGCAAGCACGTCGCTGAATCCATGGGCTGCTGACCCGGTCGGCGAGCCCTCCATGCGCCACATGAACGCGGCAGCCTGACCTCG
>CBDTXZ010000253.1:0-3828 GCA_965364515.1 uncultured bacterium | reverse complement strand
AAGGCGCCGCCCCTGCTCCGATCGCGGCAAGGACACGACTGCGATGGCGACACTTGGAGGACCTCCACAGAAGGCAGAGGCGGAGTTGGCCCCTTACCTCCCGCCTCGTCCCTCGGCGGCAGGGACCTTTCCCCACTCCGTGGGGAACATCTTGCCGCCGGGCCCTCAACCACTGGCGTGGGGGACATCCCAGATCCGCCAGCATGTCGCAGCACACTCCTATCCTCTCGTACATATGTTCGTTCTCGGTATCGATCCCGGCCTGACGCGCACCGGCTACGGGGTGGCCACCCGTGACGGTGGTCGGATCAAAGCGATCGCTGCAGGCGTCATCCGGACGACCTCCACCGACACGATCGAGCGACGTTTGGCGACCCTCGCTGCGGAGCTCCGCGCCGTGATCGCCGAGCACGAACCTGATTCGGTGGCGCTCGAGACGGTGTTCACGAATCGCAACCGCCAGACGGCGATGAGCGTCGGTCGTGCTTCGGGAGTGGCGCTGCTCGTCGCCGGCGAGGCGGGAGTCCCCGTCACCGAGTACACCCCGACTGCGATCAAGTTGGCGGTCACCGGTTCGGGATCGGCAGACAAGGCTGCAATGCAGCAGATGGTCGCTCGGCGGTACGGCCTCGTCGAAGCACCCCGCCCCGCAGACGCCGCCGACGCCCTGGGGATCGCCCTCTGCCACCTTCAGTCGATCAACCTGAAGCGGTCCTCGTGATCGGCTCGCTCACAGGGATCGTTCAACACGTCGACGGTGACGGAGTCCTGCTCGCGGTCGCCGGAGTGGGATATCAAGTGGCCATGACGAGCCGAGCGCTCGAACAACTCAGCGGCGCCGAGGGCGAGGTAACCGTCTTCACCCATCTGCACGTGAGGGAAGACGTGTTGGCGCTGTACGGGTTCCTCTCGCCGTTGGACCGCCAACTGTTCCGGACATTGATCAGCGCATCCGGCGTCGGGCCCAAGGTGGGTCTTGCGGTGCTTGCGTCCATGACGTCGGACGACGTGCGGATGGCGGTGGCGAACGACGACGCCGACGCCTTCACAGTCGTTCCCGGAATTGGTAAGCGCACCGCCCAGAAGCTCGTGCTGGAACTCCGTCCCAAGCTCGCTTCAATGGAGTCGGAGGTCATCGGATCCACCAGCGAGGCGGGCCAGGTTCGCATGGCACTCGAAGGTCTCGGCTTCACCGGCGCCGAGATCGCCGAAGCACTCAAGACAGTCGACCGAACCGCCCCCGTAGGCGAGCAGGTGCGTCAGGCGCTCAAACAGAGGGACAGCTCGTCATGAGAGAAGAGTTCCTCCTCGACCCTCAGGGCGATGACGATCCAGACATCGGTCTCCGTCCGTCTCGACTCGACGAGTTCGTCGGCCAGGACAAGCTCAAAGAACGGCTGCGCATCTCGATCGAGGCCGCCGGGGAGCGCGGCCACTCGCTCGACCACGTGTTGTTCTCCGGTCCTCCCGGGCTGGGCAAGACGACGTTGGCGGCGATCGTCGCCAACGAGATGGGAACTGCGTTCCGGGTGACCACGGGACCGGCACTGGAACGGCCCGGCGACCTCGCGGCCATCCTCTCGAACCTCGAAGAGGGCGACGTGTTCTTCATCGACGAGATCCATCGACTTCCACGTGCAGTGGAAGAGGTGCTCTATTCGGCGATGGAGGACTTCCAGCTCGACATCATGGTGGGCAAAGGGCCCACGGCGCAGTCGATCAGGCTCGACCTCCAGCGCTTCACACTCGTTGGGGCGACCACGCGCAAAGGCAAGGTCACCGCGCCGCTTCGGGACCGTTTCGGCCTCGAGGACAAGCTCGACTACTACAGCCACGACGAGTTGGCTGCGATCGTCGATCGGGCGGCGCGAATCCTCGAGATCGAGATCGATGATGATGCCTCGGCGATGATCGCACGACGAAGCCGTGGAACCCCTCGCATCGGAAACCGATTGCTCCGCCGGGTCCGCGACTTCGCTGTGGCACGAGCCGGCGGAGCGATCACGGCGGACGTCGCCGCCGATGCACTCGTCGTGTACGAGGTGGACGAGATGGGTCTCGACAAGGTCGACCGTGAGATCCTGGACGCCATCGTCTCGAAGTTCGGGGGCGGTCCGGTTGGGCTCAACACGCTGGCGATAGCGGTGGGCGAAGAGCCCGAGACCGTCGAGGACGCCTACGAGCCGTTCCTGCTGCAGATGGGCCTGCTGCACCGGACGCCACGAGGACGGGTGGCCACCGACCTCACCTACCGCCATCTCGGACTCGAACCGCAAGGTGGCGACCAGGCGAGGCTGCTCTAGCCGGCCGATCCGCCATCGGATCGGCGATACACCAGACCCTCATCTCCCTGCGAGCTGAGGGTCAGCTGATCGCCGTCGATGTCCACGGTGAACCCGTCGCCGAGGACCGAAACGACCCTGGAGTCTTGGTCGGCGAGCGCCGCAGGGCAGTCGCCCTGCGCACCGAATGTCGTGAATCGCACGGAGTCGCCGTCGACGATGTATTCGCCCCCGAGCGTCCGACAGCCGGTCGAGGCTCGAATCTGGCCGGCGCTGGTCAGCAGGAGCGTTGCGGGCTCGCCTGTCGCCGCCGTGGCCGTTTGCCCCGAGATCAGGGTCTCGAGCACCCACATCGTGCCGATGAGCTCCGCCTGCGGCACCGGGACGATTGCGGAGAACTCCATCATCGCATCTGGACCCTCGACCGTGAGCGTGTCGGGCGTGCGTGTGTACGTCAACGGACCCTGGAATCGCAGTGTCGAGAGAAAGGCCTGTTCCGACTCCATCACCTCTGGTTCACACGCCATCGCAGTGGATGCGATGTCCTCGCCGATGATGAGGTCCTCTCCATCTGCCACGTACGACCCGCCGTACGAGTTGCACGCCGCGACTCCGCCGACAGAGCCGTCCGGAGAGAACGAGATGGTGATCCGGTTGCCCTCGACGAGCGGAAACGCGGCACCGGCGAGGGTGCCGCCGGTCATCTCCCAATCGCCGATCAGTGCCGGAGGAGTCGGGTCTGGAGTCGAACAGGACGAGACCACCAGCGTCAGGGTTCCAAGGATGGCAGCGAGTTTCACTCCCATGGGACGTGCCATCGCCATCGGGGGTTCCAGGCGTGGGTAGCGTCGAAGTGTGCCTGATCCTCGACACATGGCTGTGGGAGATACAGAGCTCGCCTTCGAGATCGTGGGCGCGCGCCGTCCCGGGCTCGTCTTTCTCCACGAGGGACTCGGATCCATCGAGCTGTGGAGAGGTTTCCCGCACAGGATCGCCGAGCAGACCGGGGAGACCGCGCTCGTATACGACCGAAGCGGGCACGGGCGATCCAGCCCGATGAGAAGCCCTCGAACTGCGCGATACCTCCACGAGGCCGCACTCGAGGAGTTGGCAGGCCTGTTCGAACGGATCGACATCACAGATCCGATTCTCATCGGTCACTCGGATGGGGCAACGATCGCCCTCCTCTACGCCGCGCGTCACCCCGTTGCCGGGCTCGGGTTGATCGCTCCGCACGTCTACGTCGAACCTGCAGCCATCGCCGGCATCGAACGCACCGATCGGGAAGCCGAGATGCTCATCGGCCGGCTCGAGCCTTACCACGATCGGGCCCGAGACCTCTATACGGCCTGGCGCGACATCTGGCTCGACGCCGGGTTCGCCGACTGGGACATCACGGAAGAGATCCGAGGCATGGATACGCCGATGCTGCTCCTGCAGGGCACCCGGGACGAATACGGCACCCTCGAGCAACTGGAGCGAATCGAAGCGGCCGCCACCGGGCGGGCAGAGCGTGTCGTGATCGAGGGGGCCGGTCATTCGCCCC
>CBDTXZ010000252.1:0-3903 GCA_965364515.1 uncultured bacterium | reverse complement strand
GGAGAACAGATCGGGGTGAAGAAACTGGCCGAAGCCCTCTGGCTGGCCGAGCAACTGGACATGGACCTCGTCGAGGTCGCTCCGACCGCCAAGCCACCCGTGTGCAAGATCATGGACTACGGGAAATACAAGTACGAACAGTCCGTGCGCGAACGCGAAGCCAGGAAGAACCAGACGAGGACCGTCATCAAAGAGACTCGGCTCACGCCGAGGATCGCAGACCACGACTTCGACATGCAGGCACGCCGCACGGCGGAGTGGCTGTCGGAAGGCGACAAGGTCAAGGTGACCGTCCGGTTCCGTGGCCGTGAGCGCGAGCGTCCCGAATACGGGGAACGCGTGCTGCGTCGGCTGTACGACACCGTCGAGGACATGGCCCAGATCGAACAGGCCCCCTCGCTCGAGGGCCGGCAGATGGTGATGACTCTCGCACCGCTGCGAAACCGCCCCAAGGCGGAGGCCGAGGCACCTGCGGGCGACGATGTCGCCGAGGAAGCCGAAGCCGAGTGACACGCAGGGCGTGACAACGCCCCTCATTCAATCGAGAAGAAGGAGACCCGCATGCCGAAACAGAAGACGCACCGCGGTGCCGCCAAACGAATCAAGAAGACGGGTTCGGGCAAGCTTCGACGCAAGCAGGCCGGACGCGGGCACCTGAACAACACCAAAGGCAACGATCGTTACCGGCGCCTCGCCGGTGAGACCGAGCTCGCCCCGGGTGACGCCAAAGTCGTCAAGCGACTCATCGGCAGCTGAGCAGGGAGGACCACCATGGCAAGAGTCAAACGCGCCGTCCACGCCAAGAAGAATCACAAGAAGGTCCTCGACCGGGCATCCGGGTACAAGGGCTCCAAGAGTCGTCGCTTCAAGACCGCCAACGAGCAGGTCATGCATGCGATGCAGGACAGCTACGACCACCGTCGCAAGCGCAAAGGCGACTTCCGTCGCCTGTGGATCCAGCGGATCAACGCCGCGTCGCGTCAGCACGGCATGAGCTACTCGACGTTCATCGCCGGTCTGAAGGCGGCCGAGATCGAGGTCGACCGGAAGATGCTGGCCGATCTCGCAATCAACGACGCCGACGCCTTCGCCCAGTTGGTCGAGGTCGCCAAGCAGAACTGAACCGAACCAGATGGAGCCGGTCAGCTCGACCAGAAATCAGCATGTGGTCAGAGCGGGCCGGCTCCGTCGCGCCCGGGGAAGGCGTGAGGCCGGCGCAACGATCCTCGAGGGGCCGCACATCCTCACCGAGGCGGTGGCCGCAGGTGCCTCTCTCACCGACGTGTTCGGTCGCGTCGACGATGAGGAAGCTCGAGCGCTCGCCGAGCAGGTCGGTGCCCGTTGGATTCCCGTGGTCGATGACGTGCTTCGCAAGATCGCGGACACCGACAATCCGCGGGGCCCGGTGGCGATCGTGCGGATTCCTGAGCCCGACGTCATCGAGGGCGACCGCATCTGGCTCGACGCGTCCGACCCCGGAAACGCCGGCACACTGATCCGGGCCGCGGCTGCGTTCGGGTTCGGCGTGCTCCTCGCCCCACAGGCTGTCGATCCCTGGAGCCCGAAGGTCATACGCGCCGCAGCCGGCGGACACTTCAGGACCGGCATCGGCACCGGAACGCCCGGTGACTCGTTCACCATCGCCACCATCGTGGCGGGAGGCACCCCTCTCGACGAGGTGCGCACCCACCTCCCTCCCGAGCGGCCGGTCTGCCTGCTGGTCGGCAACGAGGCCCACGGTCTCTCCAGCGCAGCGATCGCCGAAGCGGATCTCACGGTGTCCATCCCGATGGTCGGCGAGATCGAGAGCCTCAATGCCGCCGTGGCGGGCTCGATCTGTATGTACGAGCTGATGCTCGCCCGGCCGTCAGGGCACGGACGAACCCGGTAACTCGGTTCGGGACCGACACCTGCCACAACTATCGTGACGGCGCCCGGCCACAGGAACACATGGAAGAACTCGATCAGATCGTCGCAGCCGCCCCGGCCCAGCTCTCAGCGGCCCGCTCGCTCGACGAACTCGAAGCGGTGGAGACCGAGCTGGTTGGCCGTCAATCCAAGCTCGCCGAGCTCCAGCGCGGGATCGGCAAGCTCTCCAACGAGGAGAAGCCCGTCGTCGGTCGCGCCATTCAGACGGCGCGTGCTGCCATCGTTCCGCTGATCGAGTCCCGTAGAGCCGAGCTCGAACGCCAGGCAGCCGACCTCCTGCTGGCAGACGACCGCGTCGACATGACGCTCGAGGCCTACCGAATGCCCGCCGGAAGCCTGCATCTCATCCAGCAGACGATCGACGAGATCACCGACATCTTCACGGCGCTGGGGTATGCGGTTGCCGATGGCCCCGAAGCCGAGCTGTCGGTCTACAACTTCGATGCTCTGAACACGCCGCCCACGCATCCGGCGCGTGCCGAGTCGGACACCATGTACCTGGGGTACGGCGAGGCCGACTCGGTGCTCATGCGAACGCAGACGTCGCCGATGCAGGTTCGATGGATGCAGGAGCACCGGCCACCAGTTCACGTCGTCGTCCCCGGCAAGGTGTATCGCTCCGACACCATCGACGCCTCGCATCTGCCCGTCTTTCATCAGATCGAGGGTCTGGCCGTCGACACCGACATCACATTCGCCGACCTCAAGGGGACCCTGGCCCACTTCGCTCGTGAGTTCCTCGGGCCCAAGACTCAGGTGAGGCTGCGGCCTCATTTCTTCCCATTCACCGAGCCGTCCGCCGAGTTGGACGCCTCCTGCTTCAACTGTGACGGAGGTGAGCCGGACTGTCGCGTCTGTCGCGGATCCGGCTGGATGGAACTGGCAGGTTGTGGGATGGTCGACCCCAACGTCTTCTCCTATGTCGACTACGACCCCGATGAAGTGACCGGCTTCGCTTTCGGAGTCGGTGTGGAGCGGACCGCCATGGCCCGTCACGGCATCAACAACATCCGCCACTTCATCGAAAACGACATCCGCTTCCTACGGCAGTTCACATGAGTCTGGAGAGGTGTCACATGTCGCGGGAAGAGGTGCTGTCAGCGATCGGCTGTCAGCTGTCAAGGGGCAAGAGCCGAAAGCCGAGAGCTGAAAGCCGACAGCACGGTGGACGATTCTGCGTCGAACCCGCAGAAGCGATGGGGTCCGCGCCATGAAGGTCTCGCTCAACTGGTTGGCCGACTACATCGCGTTGCCCACCGACGATGCGGCGCTGATCAAGGAGGCTTTCGAATCACTGGGCCACGAAGTCGAAGGCGTGGAGGTGCTCGAGCCCGACTGGACCGAGGTGGTCGTCGCCGAGGTCGTGAGCATCGAGCCGCATCCCGATGCCGACAAGGTTCGCTTGTGTCAGGTCGTCTACGACGATGCCCGCACCCCGGTCGACGTGGTGTGTGGTGCGTGGAACTTCGACGTCGGGGCGATCGTGCCGTTCGCAAAACCAGGTGCCGTCCTGCCCGGTGGTTTCGAGATCGGTCGGAGGAAGATCCGTGGGGTTCAGTCGAACGGCATGATCTGCTCCGAACGTGAGCTCGAGATCGGAGACGACGCCGCCGGGATCCTCGTGCTCGACCCGGATGCACCCGTTGGAGTCGACTTCGCCGACTACGTCGATCTGCCTGACGTCGTCTTCGACCTCTCGATCACCCCGAATCGGCCCGATGCCATGTCGATGATGGGGATTGCACGGGAGCTGTCGGCGTACTTCGACGTGCCGTACGAGATGGTCGAACCGAAACTGCCGACCGTGCCGGGAACCCCGTCGACCAGGGTCGATATCGAGGATCCGACCGGATGCCTCCGCTTCACGGGCCGAGAGATTCGGAATGTGGAGATCGGTCCGTCTCCGTTCTGGATCCGGCAGCGGCTTCGAGTTGCCGGCGTCCGGGCGATTTCGAACGCCGTCGACGTCACCAA
>CBDTXZ010000251.1:0-3913 GCA_965364515.1 uncultured bacterium | reverse complement strand
CCCCAGCGCTCGATCGTGATGCGGATGATGCACTTGCCCTGTTCGACCATCGCTTGGCGATACTCGTCCCAGTCGGGGTGGTCTCCGGCGATGTTCCGGTAGTACGTGACGAGCGGTTCGACCGCAGCCGGCACGTCGATCACCTCCGCATATCCGTCGACCTGAACCCACGGCCCGCCGAAGTCGTCGGACAGCACACAGACCGTCGCGGCCGGATCGTGCCTGAGGTTCTTGGACTTCGCCCTGCTCGGATACGAGGCGATGACCAGTCTGTCGAGGTCGTCCACGCCGAGCGTCACCGGGGACGCCTGGGGCCAGCCGTCGGAACGTCTGGTGATCAGCACGGCGTCGTGTCGTTCCTTCACGAACGAGATGAGCTCGTCTTTCGTGACGGGAGTGTTGGTAGCGATCTTCCTGGCCATGACTCGACGCTACCGCCGACGGAACCGCCGCACACCAGTCATTCGGCCCTGATCAGGCGACGACGATCGTGTCGAGGAGGACATCGGGGTTGTTGCGTCGGGCGGCTTCGAGGCGGTGGACGTTGTGGAACAACGCGAGGAGCGCACCGTCCGACCGGGTGAGCACCTCGCAGTCCCGCAGCCTCGACAGGACCGCGGCACCTTCCACGTCCGTCCGACGAGCCACCGAGTACGGGGTCGGCTGCAGGTCGATCTTGGCGCCGTATTCGGTCTCGAGCCGTCTGACGGCCACCTCGTACTGGAGGGGGCCGACTGCGGCGAGCACCGGCTGCTGATCACCCCGGTCGGGGTGACGCAGCACCTGGATCACGCCTTCTTCGTCGAGCTGTTCCATGCCCTTGCGGAACTGCTTGTAGCGGCCGGTGTCGAGGTTGTAGGCCTGGCGGAAGTGTTCGGGTGCGAAGGTGGGAATCGGCGGGTATCGGACGTCTCCGCTCTCGCTCAGGGTGTCCCCGATGATCAGATCGCCGGCGTTCACGAGCCCGACGATGTCGCCCACTCGAGCGACGTCCACGGTTTCCCGCTCCCGACCGAACAGTTGGTGGGCGTATTTCGTCCCGAACGGTTTCTCGGTCCGGTGGTTCACCAGGTCCATGCCGCGCTCGAAGACGCCGGAGCAGACTCTCAGATAGGCGACCCGATCGCGATGACGCGGATCGAGATTGGCCTGGATCTTGAAGACGAAACCGGAGAACTCGTCATCGAGGGGATGGGGCTCACCCGACACGTCCAATCGGGGCGACGGCGGAGGTGCGTAGTCCACCACGGCATCCAGGAGGAGCCGGACACCGAAGTTCCACAGGGCGGAGCCAAAGAACACCGGTGTCGTCTCACCTGCCAGGAACCGTTTCTGGTCATGGTCCGCGCCCACCTCGTCGAGCAGTTCGATGTCCGCTGCGGAGGCGACGCCGACCTCACCGAACTCTCCCAGCCGGGCGACCTCGAATCGCTCTTCGGTGGCGGCTTTGGCTCCGTGAGCGGTGCGCTCGAAACGCCAGAAGGAACGATCCCTGCGGTCGGCCACGCCTTGGAACTCGAAGCCGGTGCCGATCGGCCAGGTCACCGGAGTGGGCTGCATGTCGAGTTGATCTTCGATGTCGTCGAGAATCTCGAGTGGCGGCAGTGACGGCCGATCGCACTTGTTCACGAACGTGATCAGCGGGATGCCGCGATTGCGCGCGACTTCGAACAGCTTGAGCGTCTGGTCCTCGATGCCTTTCGCCGCATCCAGGACGATCACCGCCGCATCGACAGCCGACAGGACTCGATACGTGTCCTCGGAGAAGTCACGGTGGCCCGGGGTGTCGAGCAGATTGAAGATGTGGCCCCGATGCTCGAACTGCAGAACGGTCGAAGTGATGGAGATTCCCCGTTCTCGCTCCATCTCCATCCAGTCCGAGGTGGCGTCACGTTGACGCCCGGCGCGCGCCTTGACGGCCCCTGCTTCCTCGATGGCTCCGGCGTACAGCAGGAGCTTCTCTGTCAGGGTCGTCTTGCCCGCGTCGGGGTGCGAGATGATCGCAAATGTACGTCTTGGCGTGCTCACGAAACCAGGGCCTGTCGGAGAGGGTCGGACGGCGGAATGCATCCGGGCACCGAATGGTAACCCACCGTGATCCACAACCCGATCCCGAGGCCGGAGAGGAACTTCTGCTCGGCCCCGGGCCCTGCTTAGATGGCCGCATGGAAACCGACCTGCTGCGCACCTTCGTCCTGGTCTCCGAAGAGTTGAACTTCACCCGTGCGGCGGAGCGGCTCCACCTCTCTCAACCGTCGCTCAGTCGACGGATCCGAGACCTCGAGAAGATCCTCGACGGCCGGCTCTTCGACCGTGGGCCGCGAAAGGTCGAGCTGACGGCGTTCGGAGCCCAACAGCTTCCGCGGGCGATTGAGGTTCTCGCCCAAATGGATGAGTTCGTTGATCAGGCTCGCAACGGCGGCACGCCGCGACGCCTCAACCTCGGCATCGCGGCAAACGCCATCGACCAGCTCGCCGTCGACGCTCTCCGACCGATGAGGGCGGCGGACCCGGATCTCCAGTTGACCATTCGACGGATCGAGCTCGGTGAACAGGCTCACAGTCTCCGTACCGGATCAATCGATGCGCTGATCGGCCGGCTGCCGTTCGAAAGCGCATCGATGGGCGATCTCTCGAGCATCGATGTCTGGAGCGATCCCGTGATGTTGGTCCTGCCCAGGGGTCATCCCCTCGCAGATACCGACTCGATCGGCGTCGCCGAACTGGCCACCATCGATCTCCTGTCCACGGCTTGGCTGCCCGAGACCTGGCAACGGGCCAACTCAGCCTTCGAAGCGGGGCTCTCTCGATCGTCGACGGGGTTCGCCGCCGAGAGCTTCAAAGATCTCATCACCGCGGTGTCTATCGAAGGCGTCCCCGCAGTCGCACCCCAGAGCTTCGCCACCGCGTACTCGAACAACCTGACCGTTGCCGTGGAGATCTCCGACATAGAGCCCATGCGAATCGTGTTGGCGACTCTCATGGATCGGGTCGACGATCCGCTCGTCCAGGCGCTCTTCGACTCCGTGCGTGTCGAGACTGGTCCCGGGCACCTGGTGCTGGAAGACGTGTCTCCGGAGAGCGTCGAGATCTCCCTCGGATGACCATTCGATTCGCGTATGGCTGTGAATCGTGATGTCTTCTTGCTGAACGCCGGCCGATCCTCCACGATGGAGTGAAGCCTCACACCCAGACGCATGCCCACGAACCCAAACCTCAATCCCGCGCAGTTCGACCAGGTGATCGCGCGTGGGGTCCTGTCGGGGAGGGAATCGGTGATCGTCACCGACGACACCATCGACCTCCCAGGGCCACGCATCCTGTTCGTGAATCGGGCCTTCACCGACCTGACCGGCTATCGAGCCGACGACATCCTGGGTGGCAGTCCACGCATCCTCCAGGGCCGGCTCACTTCTCGGAGCCTGCTCGACGACCTCCGTTCGAAGCTGAGGTCCCGCGAGCGCTTCGACGGAGAGACGGTCAACTATCGCAAGTCGGGTGAGCCGTTCGTCATGAACTGGAGAGTGCTTCCCGTCGAGATCGACGAATCCAACCGATACTTCCTCGCCCTCCAGGCGGATGTGACGGAACGTCGCCAGACCGAGCGTCACGAGACGGGGATGACCTATCTCGAATCAGCGATTCGCTCGGTGATGCGACTCCCCAGCCCCGACCCTCGAACGTCGATCGCCGCCATCCTCACGGCCTTCTGTTCGACCGTCGACGTCTACATGCAGAGCGGCGAGGCAGTGGCTCAACTCGGCCTCATCTCGACCGGACCGATCGAACGGAGCGAAGAGATGTCGCCCGGTGATCTCGAGGTCGACTACGGACCGCACGGAGCGCAGGTGCGGCTGGGATTCGCCGAGGTTCGAGGACAGCACGGGACGCTGGTCATCAGGAACGTCGACGA
>CBDTXZ010000250.1:0-3935 GCA_965364515.1 uncultured bacterium | reverse complement strand
TGCAGGCGGCCGGTCGACTCGAGGAAGGGACCATGTTCGGATTCCCGTGTGTCCGTGCGGGAAAGGCCTTCGTAGCCATGCCCGGACACAAGTCCGACGGCATGGTCGTCAAGTTGCCGGCAGAGCGAGTCGCCCAGCTCCTGGCTTCGGGGAGCGGCGAGCCGGTGGCGCCGGCCGGCAAAGTCTTCAAAGAGTGGGTCGAGATCGCCGCAACGGAGGACTGGGGGCCCTATCTCGAAGAAGCTTTGGACTTCGCCGGCGGGTGACATCGGGGCCGGAACCGAGCTGTCAGAGCACGCACCTCCACCGCGTGGCAACACGCACTGACGGGCCAGTGACCGTCGACCCCGCGCGTTCATCGGCGTCGAGCGACGCCCGCCGGTGTGGATCTCGCCGGTATTCCCAGGGTATTGTGCGTGGTCCCGCCCCAGTCTGTCAGCGGGTTCTTTCCATGACGAGCGTCTGCTCGGGGAGCCGTATCGAGAGCCGATCGACCGTGCCCAGTGAGTCTCTGAGGAACGTCGCCTCACCTGGGATGCTGCCCTTGAAGGTGAACCGGTCCTCGGCCACCGGTACTAGCTCGTCACCGTCGTGTATTCCGGGTTCGGCATCGACGACCAGTCGATCACCGTTGACGAGGAGCCGGAGACGTGGCCGGCCGCATCGGCCCGGCCACCACGCCGAGGCTCGCCGGAGGTCGTCGTATTCGTACTCGCCGACGTAATCCAGGAGAGCGTCGGGCGGCAAGTCGAACGCCGGAGGGGTGAACACCCAACGCAGGCCGCGGTTGAAGGCCTCCGCCTTGACGCCCGCGTGCCGTTCACCAGCGATCACCATGTGCATCAACTGCAAAGCGCCATACCTACGCTCACGTATGCGATCGACGAGGCGATCGAGTGGGCGGAGGAAGGCGATCGAGGGCTCGAGTTCGCCCGCGGCGAGGAACAGCCGAACCGGCAGGTCCGTGACGCGAGCTGCAAGCCGATCCTCCTGGGCTTTCACAACCCGCTCGTCCCAGAACAGCGCCGGGCTCACGACGACGAAACGACCGAACTGCTCCGGATCTGTGAACAGGGCATGGAGCGCGAACAGTCCGCCCAGTGAGCTCCCCACGAGTGTTCGGTCGTGTTGGTCGGCCTGATAGCGCTGTTCGACGAACGGTATGAGCTCCTCGGAAAGGAAGGCCAGGAATCCGTGGGCATCCCCAGAACCTTCGAAGTCATCGAGAGCGGTCGGTGTGTAGTCGCGGATCCGCAGTGCTTCGTGGTCCGGATCGTCGCCGCCTGCGGCAATCCCGACAACGATTGCGTCGGGAACGAACATGTCGAAACAGAGAGCGCCGTAGACAGACATCACGAGCTTGAAGTCCCACTGCCCATCGAGGACGTACATCACCGGATACCGAGCGGCGGTGCCGTATCCGTCGGGCAGACCGATCGATATCTCATAGACACGCCCGGTGTGTCTCGAGAGAAGCTCATGTCGGACGGTGCCCGGAATCTGAACTTCTGTCGACATGCCGACCGCAGATGGGCTCATGTCCGCATGCTGTCTCGGTCACGACGCCGTCGGACAGGGTCGAAAGGTCGGTTCACCGAATCTCCCGGGGCAGACTCAGGTTCGATGTGACTCGGAGTTGGCCTGCGGGATGACGACGTGACTCCACGTCGGAGGTCGTCACGGCGAGGCATCTCGCCGCCTTCTGGCGGGACGTCACCCGGAAGGGCGATCCTGGTCGATCTCGACGTGTTCCCCAGGTTCACGGCTGATCGTGAGTGTCCCGCCAGCAGGTTCTGGTTCTCCGTGGATCGGCAGCGGCTCTGCCACCGGACCGAAGTCTCGGTTCGCGGGGATGACCCTTTGTTCGCCCTCGAGCCAGATCGAGCCGGCGAACGGCCGGGGTGAGAGCTCGAGTTCTCGGAGGATGGCGGCATCGCCAGTGCTGCCGACCTTCAGCTCGGCAGATTTGCGCCCGACCCGTGATCGTGCCGTTCCGTCAGCCTCTCCGAAGTATCCGGCGAGTCTTCCGTCTCGGATGCAGAAACTGCGCTCCCGGGCTGATGTGAACCGGCTCGCGCGGCCCATGGCACCGACGGTCAGGTCGGTGATCAGCTGACCGTGTTGGCTGCAGATGAAACGGTCGAACGTTGGTCGCTCCTCGTGATGGACATCGGCGATGAACCCGGCCACGCCATACAGACGAGCAAAGAGGTCGAGGGCCGTCCTGTTGGTGGTTGCGACCTGGAGGAGGTAGCTGCCACCTATGAAGCGGTCCGAGGGACCACCCACTCTCATGCCCCGAAGCATCGCGACGGGGCCGATCCCTGACCCCTGGCCTACGGAAGCGGACACGATCATGGTGCCGCTGCGACACAGGAAGTCGGAGCCGTTCCACCACTCCCAGTCTCCTGAGATCAACGACACGATGGTGCGATGTGGCGACCACCGAAACGGACGCAGTTGTGATGGGAGCAGGTCGCCTACGGCCTGTGCGTCGGCAGTGAAGTAGGCGTCGATGAACCGGTGGATCTTCCATCGGACTACGCCGTCATCCAGGGTCGAGTCTCTGAGCGATTTCGTCGGTGTTGCGCCGGTCATGTCCTCACCTCCGCAGTCTCGCCTTCCCACCGCTACTGAAAGCGCCCCGCAGATGCCAGGGCACTTGGTTGGTTTCTGGGGATTCGGCGCCGAAGGACTCTGTATTGCCGGACGCTCGAGCGCGAGGGTGGACTCGATGAGTCGGAGGTGGCCATGGCGACCCAGATGGAATCGTCACCGCGAGATCAGGCGTGGTTCGAAGTCGACAGGGTGAAGGTCGAACCCGGGGTGTGGCGCTGGTATCCGCATCGGTTCGCGGGAGCGGTGTTCTCTGCGGACTTCGACGAGGTCCGGCGTCTCCTCCCGTCACCGCCGCTCTTCCCGGTCCGGATCACGAAGAATCGAGCGCTCGTGATGGCCTGGGGCGCACACATCCCGTCTGTGGGATTCGAGCCGCCCTACCTCGGCTTTGGAGAGGTGGCGCTCATCGCATATGTCAGTTGCGGTGATGAGCCCGCTCCGCCGCTGCTGCCCATGGTGGGAACTCGGGCGATGGCCCGGTTCGGGTTCGGCGGCTACATGCTGATGCTGGTGGTGACCAATCGCGTGGCCGCAGAGCTCTACAAGACACTGGCCGGTGTGCCGGCGATGACTGCCGCACTTCGGGTGGAGCAACGTCTGGAGAGTGAGCGATTCATCTCCGAGTCGGCCGAAGGCGTGATCTGTGACTTGACCGTCAAAACCGATGGCCGACCGACTGTTGACCAGTCAGCGGCCGACATGAGTTTCTTCGCATATGAGAACGGTGAGCTCTACCGGATCCCGGTGGGCGGATCTGGCGTCAGCCGGTGCCGCTACGGGCGGAAGTCCGCCAGCCTCGTTCTCGGGGATCATCCACTTGCACAGCGAGTCAAGCGGCTGGATCTGTCCGGACCTTGGGTTGCGGAGTTCCAACCTGACCGCCAGTTCTGGATGGCCGGCACTCCCGAACGGGTCGCGGCGCGGACAGTCAACCCGCCTCCGCCTTTGCCAACGCTCTCACAAGAGGCTTGCCATCCACTGGTGGTGAGCCCCACGCCGGGTGTAGCGTTCGATTTCGACCAGGGAGTGGACCGCCTGGGCTTCGATACGGAGGGTGTCAGCTCCGGTTCGGCCCTGAGCGATCGGGCGCGCTGAACGAACTGAGAGTTGCATGGTGGGCCGTGTTCTGCGGCCGCGCGAGGTCCGGCGCATCAACACCTCTGATCGGACGTCTTCGATCGGGGCGGTTGGTTTCACATCGGCGACTGAGGTGCGCCGGGGCGCGCCCGGCTCGTGATGCAGATCGGGCCGTTTGACCCTATCGCGACTCCTTGCCCTGTCTGAGGGTGGGGAACCAAAACTGGAGATCGATATGA
>CBDTXZ010000249.1:0-3950 GCA_965364515.1 uncultured bacterium | reverse complement strand
CCGACATGGAACGGGAAGAACTGCTCGTTGTTCCCGGAGATGCCGAGGTAGTCGGGTCCGACGATGTACTGCGGGAGCATGTAGGCAGCGAACGTCGACGGGATGAACGCCATGACGAGGCCGGGATGTCTTGCACGCCACATGAGCACGGCGGAGACAAGTGCGACCGGGAAGACTGCGAAGATCGCAACCGCATCGAGACCGATCCCCTGGTTGATGAGCGTCGTCGAGAATCGATATCGAATGACCTCGAGACCGAAAGGACCCAGTATCGAATTGGCAGCCAGACCGAGCCCCAGCAGCATCGTCGCCGTGGCGAGCATCCGATGCGGAATCAGCTCTGCGTGGGGGACGTGTCGGCGTTGTCGTTTGGTTGTGATGTCCGCCATGTGCACTCCGATCGTCCCCGTCTTCGTACTCCGCGCCGCGCACGGATCGGTAGGGCCGATCGTCCGTTCTTCGACCGGTCACGCACTGAACCGACGGCCTGGGCGATCACGGGAAACAGCCGTGGGGGCGGTGCCCCATCCTTCGACCGGCTCGTCGAATGCTCTCTCGTCCCCGAGCTTCCGGCTTCTAGCCAGGGGCCCGAACCACGAAGAGACGGTCGTCGATGGCATCGACATGCTGCGCCGGCGCCTGACGGTCACGAACGCCCTGATCGAAGCCAGCGGCCACCCACCCCAACTTGGGCCACCCAAGACCACGGCCTCCGAGCGGACTATCACGCTCCCCCACGTCGTGATCGACGCGATCGCAGCCCACCTTCGAGCCAACCCGGCCGTCGACGGCATGGTGTGGACCACCAAGAAGGCAGCCTATCTACGACGGGGATCGTTCGGCCGGATCTGGCGGCAGGCGATTCAGCTGACAGTCGGTCCACCCTGTCGGATCCATGATCTCCGACACAGCCACGCAGCCTGGCTGATCGCCGCCGGTGAGCACCCCAAAGCCATCCAAACGCGACTTGGTCATTCCTCGATCCAGGTCACCATCGACCGCTACGGCCACCTGATGGACGGCCTCGACAGTCAAACTGCCGACCGACTTGACGCCATCGCGGAATCCTCTCGTGGCCCAGGTGTGGCCCAGGACGACACGCCCGTCGCCTCCCTCCTACCGGAAAACGACGGGAACCCCCGCAATGCGGGGGTTCCCGGGTTGCAGCCCCGACCAGGTTCGAACTGGCGTTACCGGCTTGAGAGGCCGGCGTCCTAGACCACTAGACGACGGGGCCAGGATTCACTTGAGTCTGTTGGACTCGAGTGGCTCGGGGGGGAGGACTTGAACCCCCAATAACAGGACCAGAACCTGCCGTGTTGCCAATTACACCACCCCCGAAAGGGAAAGGGGCGCATGGCCCCTCGAGCGGAAGGCAGTGTACCTGCTTTCTCGGGATGCGCCATTTCGGCAGCCTGGTCAGGGCCGCGATCCAGCCCGGTAGCGGGGATCGGCGATGTCCCTCAGCCCCACCGAGATCAGATAGAAACCGGCGGCGAACACCGAGAGAACCAGGCTGGGCGCAAGCACGACGTTCCAGGCGATCTCGCCGGTGATCGGATTCGGGAAGGTGACGCCGTAATACACCACGGTGCCCCAATTCACCCGTGTACCGGTCTGGCCCAGCCAGGTGGCGAACGCATCGGCCACCACGGCGCCGACGACCGCCAGCATCATGTAGAGGGCTGCGAGCGGATACAGGTGCGGCAGCACGTGACGAAAGACGAGCCGCAACCGACCCGCCCCCGACACCCTCGCCGCATCGATGAATGGAGACGCCATGACCTTGAGCGCCTGTGCCCTGAGCACGATCGCCCCGGCACCGACGCCGGTGATGAGCCCGTAGATGAGGCCGAAGCTGATCGGCCCGATCCGCTGGGAGAGGTCGCCGCTCCCGATCAACAACATGAAGATCGGGGCGGGAAGCAACAGGAAGGCGTCGGAGATCCGGGCGAGGGATGCATCGACGATCCCGCGGAACGCCGCAGACGCAGCCCCGATCAGCGTTGCCGTGGCAGCCGTCATGAGAGCTGCCACCACCGACAGGACCCAGGTCGGACGGGCTCCCGCAAGGATCTGGGTCAACACGTCTCGGCCCAGCGAATCGGTTCCGAGCGGATGACCCGGTCCAGGTGTCGATGGATGGATGACATCGGGGTCGAACCCGGTGACGGGGTCATAGATTCCGCTGGGCAGGTTCGGTGCGATGAAGATCGGATACGCAAAAGCCGCCAGCCCGTAAACGACGATGATGGCCACCCCGATGACTGCCAGTCGGTTCGCAAAGAACTGACGGGCTCCGTCCCCGAGGGCACGCCGGAGCAGCCGCAGACGAATGGACCGATCACTCATGATGGAGCCCTCCCGACGACGATCCGAGGATCCAACACGGCGATCAGGATGTCGAGCACCAATCGAACCACCATCGTGATGAGCCCGATGACAGCGAGCGTGGACACCGCCAGTGGAACGTCCTGGGAGTCGATGGCCGAGAACAGGAACCTGCCGACACCGTGGAACCCCACCGCAGTCTCGATGATCACGAGTCCGGTCAGCAGGTAGGGGATGGAGACTGCCAGCCTCGCCACCACGGCAAGCGAGGCGTTCCGAGCGGCATGGCGATCCCGGATCGCCTTCGAACTGAGGCCCTTCGCCTCGGCGGTGAGGACGTAGTCGTCGTGCAGAGTCGAGACCATCCCGGCCTGCATGATGAGCAGAAACTCCCCGAAGGCCAGCACGACGAAGGCGCCCAGCGCAAGGCCGGAATCCAACAGCAGGTCGAGCGCCCAGGGGCCGATTCCCAAGCCGGCCACCAACATCGCCCACCCGCCGGCGACGACGAGCGCAGCAACCCACATGGGAAGCCGTCTCCGACGTCGACGCCATACGAATGCCGAGACGACGAGCGCAACCACCGCTGCAGCGATGAGCGCAACCGACATCCGATCGAACAGTTGAGGCTCGGTGAACGGGGCGTCCGTCCAGAGTTCCCTCCGACTGTCCTCGAAGAATCGAGCACGGGTGTTTCGCAGCCTGACCCCGACAAACGTGATGAACAGGAACCCAAGGAACGGCGGGAACAGCGTCGAGACGCCGATCGAGCCGAGCGTGACTCCGTCAGAGACCAATCCCCGCCTCCATCCTGTGAATCGCCCGAGCCACTGTCCGACTGCGTAGGCGACGAGCAGCCCTGCTGCGAACACGAAGATCGTGCGGGAGAGCGCATCGGTGAGCGGGCCAGACACTCCGAAGCCGGTCGTCGACGTCCCGAGGCCGCCGGACAAGAAGCTGGTGAGCCACCGCCACCATCGCACGGGAATCGCCCGATCGACGCCGAACTCCTCTCGCAACGCCTGGACCTCGTCTTCGGTGAGGAACAGCCGGCTCGACGAGAAGAAGTCGCCGGGAATGAGGATCTCGACCATCCAGAACATCACGAAGGTGAAGATCACCAGCGAAACGAGCCCCAAGAGAACACGCCGTGAGATGTATCCGAACATGACAGACCCTGATGAGTGGCCAGAAGAGACTATCTCCGGTCCACCCGCGCCTCGCAGGTGTGAACTCGGTAGATTCTCAGCCGTGTTCAGCTTCCTGACCGGATACGTGATGGGTGAGCGGTCGGCTGCACGTGCCGCGACCTACGCCCGCGGGGCGGCCGCGAGCAGTGCGGCCATGGGACAGACACAGATGGGCGATCTCAACGACCGGATCGATCGAATGCTGTTGGTGATGGACGCGATGTGGGACCTGCTCAAAGAGCATGGCTACACCGACGAACAGCTTGCCGAGCGGATCAAGGCCCTCGATGAAGTGGACGGCACCTCCGACGGCAGACGAACACCCACCCCGATGCCGTGCCCGGCGTGTGGCTCGATGATCGCCCCCGGGCGGGAGACCTGTGTGTTCTGTGGGGCCGCCTCGCCGGCTGGCCCCGATCCACTCAGCGG
>CBDTXZ010000248.1:0-3977 GCA_965364515.1 uncultured bacterium | reverse complement strand
CGGTTTGGAAGGGGACCCAGTCGAGGGTGTAGGGGTTCCAGTATCCGTCTGCGGTAGAGGTACCCGACGTTGCCACCAGTGCTGGGCTCGGTGTCGACGCCCCGATCTGGTCGACCTCCTCGCCCCCGTTCAATGCGATCGCTCCGACAATCGCCAGTGCAGCCGCTACCAGCGTCGCCACCCAACCGAGCCGGCGGAACGGAAGCTGCGCTTCCGAAGGCTCTGGCGCCGTTGCGCCCGTTGACGGTCGTGTGGGTCGTTCGAGCACGACCTGTCGACTCGTCGGATCCGTCATCTGCACGTGGTGCCGTCGATGAGTGCGGCTGTCGCTCGTTGTCGTCATGCTGTGTCCTTTCCGTGCAGTGGTTCGACTGCACCCGGTCGCTGAATCGGTGGGACCCGTTCAGATGTCAGACACCTTCCTCCGGCTCGCTCCAGAAACGCTCCAGCAATGCTCAAAGAGCGCCATTCCCGGCGGCGAACGCTGCTTGACTCCGCACGGTCAGCCGGGATGCGCAAGAGTCAGTGGAAGCGCGGAGAAAGTTTGAGGTGATGACAGCAGCGCCCGAGGAGTCGACGGACGTGCGGTTCCGCGTCCTTGGACCAGTCGAATACGCCGAAGGGGTCGCGGGGTCTGCACTTGGTGGGCGACGTCAGCGGAGCCTGCTTGCGGTGCTGATTGCGCATGCGGGTGAGGTCGTCACGGCGGATTCATTGGTCGAAGCCGTCTGGGGGGAAGCCGCACCCAGCCGTCCGCTGTCGTCGGTCCAGACCTATGTTTCGAGTCTGCGTCAGGTGATTGCTGAGCGGATCGAGCACAACGGCATCGGCTATCGGCTCGAAGCTCCGCCGGAAGCGGTCGACTCGGCTGTGTTTGAACGGCTGCTCGAATCCGCAGAGACCGAGTTGGAGCGGGATCCGACGGTCGCCACCGAGCTTCTCGATCGAGCTCTCGGCCTGTGGCGAGGCGGCGCATTCGAGGACGTGGCGGATGCACCAGGCCTCCGTCTCGAAGCAGGAAGGCTGGACGCGCTCCGAGTCGTGGCGCTCGAGGCGCGCATGGAGGCTGGGCTGGCGTGCGGGGAGACGACGGGGTTGGCGGCACGCATGGAGCGGTGGCTCGAGCCTCACATGCTTCGGGAGAGCTTCATTGCGTTGTTCGTTTCCGTTCTCGCCGCCGAGGAGCGTCAGGCGGAGGCGCTGAGAGTGCTCGACAAGACCCGGACCAGGTTGCTCGAGGAACTCGGGGTGTCGCTCGGCCCGTCCCTTCAGAAGCTGGAGGATCAGCTGCTGAATCAGGACCCCGAAGTCGTTGGGGTTCGATCAGAACGTCGCCCAATGCGCCGACGCCACAACCTGCCGACCGAAGGATCCTCGTTCCACGGTCGACAGGACGACGTCGCACGAGTGGTGGAATCCCTCTCCGGGAGTCGCCTCGTCACTCTGGTCGGTCCGGGCGGCACCGGCAAGACCCGGATCGCCATCGAGGCGGGACTCGAGATCGTCGATACGGTGCGTGACGGTGTCTGGTTCGTGGATCTCGCCAGTTCTGACTCGAGCAGTGACATCTGGCGTGAACTCGCCGCCGCCTTGCCGTTGTCGATTCTGGACTCACATCAACCGCCTAGAAACGTCGTCCTCGAAGACGTGGAGACACGCCAGATCGCCATCATCCTCGACAACTGCGAACACGTCGTCGATGCGGCTGCAGCCGTGGTGTCCGAGCTCTATGCAGCAGCCCCTGCCGTTTCAGTGCTCGCAACCAGTCGGGTGCCACTCCATTTGAGGGCGGAGATGGTGATTCGGCTTCAGCCCCTTCCAACTCCGCCAAGAGACGCCGACGCCGAGGAAGCGGCACACAGCCCGTCCGTCGAACTCTTCACAGCCCGGACGAGGGCAGCCGGGCATCCCGAGTTCACGTCGGATGATGTCGTGGTCGTTGGTGAGGTCTGCCGACGTCTCGACGGGTTGCCTCTCGCCATCGAGTTGGCAGCGGCGATGACCGCGGTGTTGACACCGACACAGATCGTGGAACGGCTCGCTTCCAACGCCACCGATGTCGTCAGCCAAGACCGGGATCGGCCACAACGACACTCGAGCCTGGTCGAAACCGTGATGTGGTCGTACGAGCTGCTCTCGGACATCGAACGGCAGGTGTTCCTGCGCCTTGCGATCTTCGCCGGAGGATTCGAGTTCGCCGACGCCGTTGACGTGTGTGCCGATCAGCACATCTCGAAACAGGCCGTGTCGGATGCACTTGCACGCCTCGTCGACGCGTCCTTGGTGATCCCGGTTCGTCGGGACAAGACCAACCGGTACACCATGTTGGAGACGGTCCGAGCGCTGGCTGCACGCCTGCTCGACGACTCGCCGTCGCTGGAGGACCTCGCACGACGGCACGCTGAACGGTTCCTTGGCTTGGCAGAGGATTGGTACGACGGAGAGACGGGCCCAGATGAGCCAGACTGGTTCGCTCTCTTGGTGAGCAACCGGCAGAACCTGCGCAAAGCCTTCGAGTGGTGGCTGATCCATGACGCCGAGAGAGCCCAACTGCTCGCAGGGTCGCTGACCTGGTTCTGGGAGAAACGAAACCTCGTGCCCGAAGCCGTCGAGACGCTACAAGCTGCGCTCGATGCGTCGTCCACGCCTTCAGCCGGCCGACTTCGGGCTCAACTCGGGCTCGCACGGTCCCTGATAGGGGACGATCCGACCAACGCCAGCGAGATGCTCCTCGCGGTCGTGGATGGGGCCGAACACCTCGGTCTCCCGCGTGAGCTGTGGCAAGCGCGGTTGAACCTCGGGTTGGCCGCGATGCTCGAAGACGACCCGGAGCGAGCCCAGGCTGCATACGAGGAGATCTACCACTGGGCTTCAGGAGTCGGTGAATACTGGTTCGTCGTGGAATGCTGTTTACAACTTGCGTATCTGTCGCTGGCTCGCCACGAGTTCGAGACGGCCCGATCCCTGGTGTCGGAGAGCCTCACTGCCGCCGAGCGCTCGGGGTCGACGCGCGAGACGCTTCACTGTCTGGAGACGCAAGGCTGGGTGGAACTCGCTGCGGGTCGACTGGACGACGCACGTCAGGCCTTTGAGAGTGCGTTGCGTCTCGAAGCCGCGCTGGGACCCACGCTCGACCTGCCGGTGCGACTCGGCATGGCAGCCGTGGCCATTGCCGCCGGGGACGTGCCGGCCGCGGTCAGACACACCGAGGACGCATTGTCGTATCTCGCGGAAACTCAGCAGTTCTATTCCAGCCATGTGAACTACCTGCTCGTGATCGCTGCCTCCATACACTCGGCAAGTGGAAATCTCGATCGAGCGGCAGCCCTCAAGTCGCTGATGGGGCCGCCAAACGTGTGGAGTCGGAGAGGGCCGATGCGCGACTGGATTGCGGCAATCGACGAAACGGCCGGATCCTTGACGATTGAGTATCCGACTCGCCCGGATTCGCTCCGCGAGGTCCTGGCGCTCAACGAAGCGGTCGAGAGCCACTGAGAAAGTCAGGCGAACCACACAGTGAGCACAACCGTAGGAAGGGCGGAATCGAGAGAACCTCTCAACCGGACAGGCCATCTACGTTTGCAGACCCGGGCGGACTTGCACCCCAACGTTTCTGTTCCATAGCCAGATGCCATGAGGCAGTTGCATCTTCGCACGAGGCGGCGGCTGTCTCTGGCGGCATTCGGCGCCCATCAGCCTGATCCCGAGCCCCTTCTGTGGATCAGCGCACGCTGGTTTCACGCGAGGTCACCGATGACGAAGTGTGTCGTGAGGCGACTCCAGCAAACGATCGATCATCGGCACGGCCAGATAGACGAATTCGAGCCGAACCGGGCGGTAGGAGTCGAGGCCGTTCTCGCCTGCCACCGAGCATTTCATGACACAGATCTGACACAAGCTGGCGGGAATCGGTGCGCCATGGCGAAGTCGGGGGAAGCGCGAAACTGTTGTTCGGAACGCACCTTCGTCCAGAATCC
>CBDTXZ010000247.1:0-4010 GCA_965364515.1 uncultured bacterium | reverse complement strand
CTGTTCTCACCATGCCGCGGATCCGAGCCGAAAACATCGAGGCGCACAAGCTGAAGACGCGCCGTGAGATCCTCGAGGCGACGCATGATCTGCTCGCCGAGATCGGGTCGGCCGACATCTCGCTCGGCGAGGTCGCCCACGAGGCGGGCATCGGCCGCACCACTCTGTACGAGTACTTCCGGGACAAAGACGATCTGATCGCCTCGCTCGTCGAGAAACACCTTCCGGGGGTGATCGATGATCTCATCACCCAACTCGAGGCCACCGAGGGAACCGAGCGGCTCGTGGAGCTGGCCAAGGCCACCGTGTACTTCGTGGTGTCCGATCCCGTCCTCGGTCTGATCCTCCACCGTGAGCTGCCTCGACTGTCGTCGCACGCCCAGGAGCGCATCCGTGCGGCCCACTCCGAGCTGGCGATGGACATGGTCGGCGCCTATCGCGTCTCCGTGGAACGGGGCGAGTTGCGACCGATGGCGTTCGACATCGCCGGCCGATTCATGCAGGACACCATCATGTCGGCCGCTCGGGTCCTGATCAGCGCCGAGGATCCTGAGGGCCGCTACCCCGAGGTGGCCGCGGAACTGGAACGCTTCCTCATCGGAGGGCTCGCTCGCTGAGCTCGCATTGTGGCGTCCCCTCCTCGCCAGTCGCTCGGAGCGTTTCCTCTGCTCCGGCTCTGGCGGGCCTCCGCCGAGCGTCTCTTCACTTCGTGAGCGTGTCTTCACTCGTGAGCTTCGTCACGACATGAGTCGCTTGGGCGTTGCGAGGCGCTGAGACTTGACGCGTCGTTCGATCCGCCCTGCGGAGTGCTGCCGACCTGAGGTCGCGGATACGCCGCCGAAGGCGAAGACACGCTCCGGCCGCCAGGCCGGAGGAGACGCGGCAATGCGAGCGAGCGTCCATTGTCCACTCTCACCTCCCTGCCATAATCCCAACCGATGGGGACCGACCGATATCGCAACAGGGAGCTGTCGTGGCTGGACTTCAACAGCCGCGTGCTCGCCCTCGCCGAGGACACGAATCTCCCCCTCCTGGAGCGAGCCCGCTTTCTCTCGATCTGGGCATCCAACCTCGACGAGTTCTACATGGTGCGTGTCGCCGGCCTCAAGGAACTCGAAGCGTTCGGCGCCCACGGCAACTCGCCGGACGGGCTGGGCCCCACCGAGCAACTGGACCTCATCCGTGAGGAGACGAGACGTCAATACGCCCGGGCCCACCGGACATTCTCCGGTGACGTCGCCTCTGCCCTGGCAAACGCAGGGATCTCCCTGGACGACTACGAAAGCGTCGAAGAAGAGGACCGCGAGTACCTCGACGCCATCTTCAAGGAGCGGGTCTTCCCGGTCGTGACTCCGCTGGCGGTCGATCCGGCGCACCCCTTTCCGTACATCTCGAATCTGTCGCTCAACCTGGCCGTGCTCGTCCGCAACCCCGAAACGGAGCTGACCCGATTCGCCAGGGTGAAGGTCCCTCCCATCCTCTCTCGATTCGTGGTGCTGCCGGACGGCGAACACTACGTGCCGCTCGAACAGGTCATCGCGTCGCACCTCGACCTCCTCTTCCCCGGCATGGAGGTCGTCGAACACCACGTCTTCCGGGTGACACGAAACGCCGACATCGAGATCGAAGAGGACGAGGGCGACGACCTGCTGGCGGCGATCGAGTCGGAGTTGACCCGCCGCGGCTTTGGCCGAGTCGTCCGTCTCGAGGTGACGCCGTCGATGACCGATGACGTGCTCGATCTGCTCATTCGCGAGATGAACCTCACTCGTGAGGAGGTGCTCGTCGTCGACGGCCCGCTCGACATGGCGGGCCTCGGGGTGCTCACCGAAATCGAGCGTCCGGACCTGATGCACGACCGCTGGTCATGGGTCACCCAGCCGCGGCTGGCTCCGACTCCCGAGGGACCGACGAAGATCTTCAGGGCCATCGGGGAAGGCGACATCCTCGTCCATCACCCGTACGACTCCTTCACGTCGTCTGTGGCCGCGTTCATCGATCAGGCCGCCCACGATCCCCGGGTTCTCGCGATCAAACAGACGCTCTACCGGACCTCGGCGAACTCGCCCATCATCCAATCGCTCATGTACGCCGCCCGCGAGGGCAAACAGGTCGTGGTGCTGGTCGAGTTGAAGGCCCGGTTCGACGAAGAACGGAACATCGAGTTCGCCCAGAGACTCGAAGACGAAGGTGTTCACGTCGTCTACGGCGTCATCGGATTGAAGACCCACACCAAGATCGCCCTGATCGTGCGCGACGACGGCGACGCCGGGATTCGCCGATATGCCCACATCGGCACCGGGAACTACAACGACGCAACGGCCAGGATCTATGAGGATCTCGGACTGTTCACAGCCGACCCGGCCATCGGAGCGGATCTCTCCGACCTGTTCAACTACCTGACCGGGTACAGCCAGCAGACGACCTACCGCAAGCTGCTGGTGTCGCCGACGTCGTTCCGCTCTCGCATCACCCAGATGATCCGGGACGAGGCGTCTCGAGGCTCTGATGGCATGATCACGATGAAGATGAACTCGCTGGTCGACGAGCGGCTCATCGAGGAGCTGTACGCGGCATCGGAAGCGGGCTGTCGGGTCGATCTGATCATTCGTGGCATCTGCTGTCTCATCCCCGGGGTGCCCGGCATGAGTGAGAACATCACCGTGCGCTCGATCGTCGGGCGCTACCTGGAGCACTCCAGGATCTTCCGGTTCGGGACTCGAGGACGCGAGCGCACCTACCTCATGGGCTCCGCGGACCTGATGCCGCGCAACCTGGATCGAAGGGTCGAGGCGATCACACCGGTCGAGGATCCCGACCTCCAGTTCCGCCTCGATGAGATCCTCGAGGTGCTGCTCGCGGACGACACCCTGGCGTGGCGGCTCGGCCCGGGAATCGAATGGAAGAAGGTCCCGAGCGAGATCGGGGTCGACGCCCACATCACCCTGCGCGCCCTCGCCGAAGCCCGGGCCGCTCGGGAGAGCTGAGCGTCCTCGTAGTCGAGACCTGCCGGTTTCGGCCCACTCTCGACACGCGTGGTACTTCGGTCTGCGAGAAAGTGACCATCGCAGGCTCGCCCCCCGTTCGTCGTCTTGTTACCGTCACGTCGCCTTGACCACTCCCGCAGCCCCGCCCGTACCGACGCGACAGCCATCGACGTGGCTTCGGGTACTGCTCGTTCTCGGACTGCTGTTCGTCTTCCTCGTCGGCGTCAAGGGCTTGGAGTCGGGAATCAAGGCGTTCGGCGCCGACTTCGCCGATCGACTCTTCGAGTCCGTGTCCTCCCCGATCGCCGGTCTGTTCGCCGGGATTCTCGCCACCGTCCTGGTCCAGTCGTCGTCGGTGTCGACCGCGACGATCGTGGGCTTGGTCGGTTCTGGCGCCCTGTCCGTGTCGGCAGCGGTTCCCATGATCATGGGGGCCAACATCGGGACGACCGTGACGAACACGCTTGCATCGTTGGGGCACGTTCGGCGCGGCGCCGAGTTCCGGCGGGCATTCGCCGGTGCCACTGTGCACGACTTCTTCAACCTCCTGGCGGTGATCGTCTTTCTCCCGCTCGAACTCGCGACCGGGTTCCTGTCGTCGATGGCGGCGTCACTGACCGAGGTGCTCAGCGGCCGGACGTCGCTCGCCGAGGTCGCTCCGGAAGGGAGTCCGATCAAGGACGCCATCAAGGTGCCGGTTTCGTGGTTCGAGGGCGCAGTCGAGAGCTTGACCGACTCGTCCACCGTGTTGGGGGTCGCCCTGCTCGTCTCCGGTCTCGCCCTGATATTCCTTGCGCTCGCCTTGATCACTCGCAACATGCGCGCCGTGATGGAGGGGAGGATCGAGCGATCGCTCAACGCCGTGCTGGGCAAGGGTGCCGGGATCGGCGCGATGATCATCGGCGTGCTCATCACCATCGCCGTTCAGAGTTCCTCGATCACGACCTCGGTCCTCATCCCCCTCGTCGCCTCCGGCGTGCTCACGCTCGAGAACGCCTACCCGGTCACGTTGGGAGCGAACGT
>CBDTXZ010000246.1:0-4092 GCA_965364515.1 uncultured bacterium | reverse complement strand
CTCGCAGACTTCATCGGTGTCACGGGCATTCAGCCATACGGCCGCGGGGTCGAGGCCACGGTGGAGGCCGCCCTCAGAGCGGGTCTCCGGGTGCTTCTCCCGATCAGCGTGGCATCCGAATCGGTGTCGCTGCTCGACGTCGACGAAGCCGTGACGCCGCTGCTCGACACCGCCGACACGAGCGGCCGAGGAGGGACCGGACGCCGCTTCGACACCTCGCTCGTCGATCCCGCGGGACGTGACTGGGTGCTCGCCGGCGGGCTGAACCATGAGAACGTGGCGGAAGCAATCGACCTGGCCAAGCCGTGGGGGGTCGACGCCTCTTCTGGCCTGGAGCTCGAGCCGGGACGCAAGGATCCGGATTTGATCACACGATTCGTCGAGGAGGCGAAATCCGCATGATGAGCAAACGACTGGAACGACCCGACGAACAGGGCCGGTTCGGGGAGTTCGGAGGCAGATTCGCTCCGGAGACCCTGATGCCTGCTCTCCTCGAGACCGAGGCTGCGTTCGACGAGGCCTGGGCGGACCCGGCGTTCCTCGACGAGTTCCACCAGATCCTGCGCGACTTCGTCGGGAGACCCACCCCGCTTCACGCCGCGGCCCGGCTCTCCGAAGAGCTCGGAGTCGACATCTGGCTCAAGCGAGAGGATCTCGCCCACACCGGCGCCCACAAGATCAACAACGCCATAGGCCAAGGCCTGCTGGCGAAGCGGATGGGCAAGACCAAGGTGATCGCCGAGACCGGCGCCGGCCAGCACGGGGTGGCGACCGCCACGGCGGCGGCCTTTCTCGGCCTCGAGTGCAAGGTGTACATGGGCGAGGTCGACATCGAGCGGCAGGCGTTGAACGTGCTCCGGATGGAGATCCTCGGGACCGAGGTGATCCCGGTCACGAGCGGGGCCGGGACGCTCAAGGACGCCGTGTCGGAGGCCATGCGGGCCTGGGTGACGACGGTCGACGACAGCCACTACATCATCGGATCGGTGGTCGGTCCCCACCCGTTCCCCTACATGGTGCGCGAGTTCCAGAAGGTGATCGGCGACGAGATCCTCAGCCAGATGGAGGGCAGCCTCCCGGATGTGGCGGTCGCCTGCGTCGGTGGAGGCTCCAACGCCATGGGCATGTTCTTTCCCCTGGCCGGCACCGGCGTCGAGCTCGTCGGAATCGAAGCCGCGGGCGAGGGGATCCTGACCGGGCGGCATGGGGCGTCGATCTCGGCCGGCACCCCCGGGGTGCTGCACGGCACCCGCACCTTGATGCTCCAAGATGCCGACGGCCAGGTCCAGGAGGCGCATTCGATCTCGGCCGGTCTCGACTATCCGGGGGTCGGTCCAGAGCATGCGTATTTCGCAACCAACGGGCTCGCTCGGTACGTGGCGGTCGACGACGATGCCGCCCTCGAAGGAGTCGAGCTCCTGGCACGCACCGAGGGGATCATCCCCGCGCTCGAGTCCGCTCACGCAGTGATCTGGGTGAAGCAGGCGGCCGACGAGTTGGCGGGCAAGAAGGTGCTGATCAACGTCTCAGGTCGAGGTGACAAGGACGTCGAGCAGATCGGACGCTATCGCGAGGAACGTTTCTGATGGGGCGAGCCGCAATCGACGAGATGTTCACCCGGACCAAAGCCGAAGGACGGGCGGCATTCCTTCCGTTCATGACGGCCGGGCTGCCCACCCCCGACGAGTCGCCATCGCTGTTCCGGGCGATGGCCGATGCCGGGGCCGACGGGTTCGAGGTCGGCATCCCCTACACCGACCCGCTCATGGACGGCCCGGTGATCCAGAAGGGGAGTGACACGGCTATCCGAGCCGGCGCCACTCTCGACGTCAGCATCTCGATCCTCCGATCAGTTGCACGGGACACGTCCAAGCCGACCATCGCCATGACCTACGTCAACCCGATCTTCCGGCGCGGCGTCGATCGCTTCTGCGAGGAGCTCGCGGAGGCGGGAGCCGATGCGCTGATCGTCCCCGATCTGCCGGTCGACGAGTCACAGTCGCTCAGGCTCGCAGCCGAACGTCACGGGCTGGGCGTGGTCCTGTTCGTGGCTCCCACGTCAGACCAGGCCAGGATCGAGGCGGTTGCGGCCGCAGATCCGGTCTTCATCTATGCAGTCGCCGAGATGGGCGTGACGGGTGAACGCACCGACTCCGGCAGTCACGTGGTCGAGATCGCCGAACGGGTGCGAAGCGTGACCGACTCGCCCATCGTCTTCGGTGTCGGGATCTCCAACCCCGAGCAGGCCGCTGCGGCGGGCCGCGTCGCCGACGGGGTCATCGTCGGGTCCGCTCTCGTGCGACGGGCTCTCGAGGCCGACTCCGCCGAGGCGGCGTGTCGTTCGTTGTCGGCCGCGGTCTCCGACATCGCCGAGGCACTCAGAGCCTGAGCTGTGCGTTGTGCGCAATGGGCACCTCGCATCGGCGTTTTGCTCGATCATCGTTGAGCCGAAAGCCGAGAGCCGAGAGCCGGCAGTTGGCATCCGGAAGCGGGTCAACAATTGAGCAACGGCCACCGATTTGGTGACCACGTTCCTCAGCCAGGGAGTGGGGGGAGTGGGGATGCGGCAAAGGAATGCGATCTCGGTGACCGTTGCGTCGCGCACCCTACTGACTAGTCACCTGAGAATGGCGGATTAGCTTCAGATTTCGATCAGAAATCCGGTCGCTGCATTCGGAGTTGTCTTGTGCCGGAGGTGGGACTCGAACCCACACGTCCTTTCGGACAATGGTGTTTGAGACCATCGCGTACTACCAATTTCGCCACTCCGGCAGGAAGTCTCAGGAGGGACGATACTACTCAGCGCTTGGGTCCCACGAACGCATCCAGCCGTGAAACGGATGCGGAACGGGCAACGGAGATGTTTCTCGCGTTCATCTGCCTCCATTCGATTTCGAGGTGGTCGAGCGAGTCCGTGAAGATCTTCCGTATGTCGGCGGAGGCGTTCGTGAAGGCGTAGCGCACATATTCGTAACGTTTGGTGCCACCGGACAGCTCCCTGTAGACAATGTTCATGAAGCGGCAGCCGTCGCTGTGAATCAGACCACGTACCAATGCTTGGTGGTCTTCGCGGCTCACCGGTTCCTGCCAAGTGCGGAGATCGATCTGTCGATCGTGCTTCCTGCCCGGCCCGTGCTGGGGGAACACGCACGGCCAATGCTTCCAGTACGTGTTGACGTAGGAGCACCCGAGGCCCTTGGAGATCCCCGCTTCCCGCCGCCTGCTCACAGTGCACATTGCATCAGCGACCTCGATGGCGACTCCCGGATAGTCCCAGGAACACGCGATCCGTAGTCGACAGACACCATCTCGGTGATAGCTGATGTAACCATCACCGAGGTACTGCCCGAGTAGATAGAAATACGCAGCCCGATCCTGAAGTCCGACGTTCTGAGCGTCGCAGGTCCCGTCGCAGGGGCCTCCGGGGTTGGTGCTCTCGACGACGAGTCTTGATCGATGGCCCTTTGCGCCGGCGGTTCGATACCCGGGGTTCTTCTCGGCAGCGCGGCGCCAGTCACGGATCGTTCCTCTCGGGATGTTCAGCCGGCGGGAGATCTCGCTGTCGTTGAAGCCCGCGCCGACCAGCCGGATGGCCTCGTCATACTCCGCTTGGGGCCTCATGGATCCACCGTAGGCGAACACATGTTCGATTACAATGGGTGTGTTCCGGCCTTCATGGATGTGCCGAGTTCGCGTATCCTCGGCAGGGAATGGCCCGAATCCACAAGAGACTCTTCAAGATCGCAGACGAGTTGGTCGAGCTGCGTCAAGAGGAGGCTCAGGTTTCGGCCGAGCTCGAATACCACCGCGCGATCAACGACGACGCCCAGCGTGACGCTGTCGTGAGCGGCGCCAACATGGACAAGCTCGAGGCGTCTGCAACCGCAAAGGACGTCGAGCGGTTCGTGAAGCGTCTCGGACAGATCGAAGCCCGGCGCCGCAAGCTCGAAGCGAAGCGGGCCAGCCTGCTTCGCCGCCTCTGACCCCCCCCGAAAGTGAGCCGACCTGTGCCAACTGCCCGCCGTTCGACCGTGACGGCATCGTGACCAAGACGCTGGCTCTGCTCGACGGACACTCGCTGGCCTACCGCGC
>CBDTXZ010000245.1:0-4127 GCA_965364515.1 uncultured bacterium | reverse complement strand
TGCCGTACTGGTTGTTCTCGCACACGTAGATCACCGGAAGATCCCACACCTTGGCCAGGTTGAGAGATTCGTGAAACGCTCCCTCGTTGGCGGCGCCGTCGCCGAAGAAGCAGACGACCACTTTGCCCGAGTCCTGCATCTGCTGGGTGAGAGCTGCTCCGACTGCGATGGTCATGGATCCGGCCACGATGCCGTTGGCCCCGAGGTTGCCGCTGGCGACGTCGGCGATGTGCATCGAGCCACCGCGTCCGCGGCAGTAGCCGGTGTCCTTCTGGAGCAGTTCGGCCATCATCGCAGTGGGGTCGGCGCCGTGTGCCAGCGTGTGCCCGTGGCCGCGATGTGTCGAGGTGATGAAGTCGCCGTCCGCGAGTGCCGCGCACACTCCTTCTGCCACAGCCTCTTGGCCGATGGACAGGTGCATGGTCCCGTGGAGCGCGCCGCGCGAGAACAGCTCTTCGAGAGCCTCTTCGAATCGACGGATGCGGAGCATCGACTCGAGGCTCGCTTGGGGGTCGTTGTGTGGGTCTCGCCTGGTCATGGCCACCAATGTATGAAGGCGAATCGGCTAGTTCGAATAGTCGGCGAACATTCGTGCATGCACAGTGCACGGATGTTCAATCTTGATCACGTCTTCCAGCGACCCTTCTCCCATTGGAGGGCGTATCCCTCGGCGGCAAAGAAGTCCTCGACGAACGTCACCTTTATGTTGTGAGGGTCGCCGGGCACGACGGTGATCGACAGGTCGGAGAATCGCTCGATGGTTTCTGCGGTATCAACCCCCTGGAACCCGGCTTCTCTCGCCCTGCGGTAGGCCTCGAGCAGCGGACGCGCACGAAAGGCCTGCGGAGTCTGCACTCTTCGGAGTGACGTCTGCTCCAGCAGTTCCACAGCGTCCTCGTGATGGCGAAAGAGCGGTTCCTCGACCTCGAGTCCGGGAATCGCACCACCGCTATCTCGTGCCGCCGCAATCACCGCCTCGAGCAGTTCGAGCGTCATGAACGGTCGGGCACCATCGTGGATAGCGACCAGATCGATCTTCCCGGCCTCGATCGACTCGGCCAGTTGCGCAAGGCCTGCCTCTTCGCTCTCGTGTCTCGTGGAGCCACCGGTGACGACGTCGGTGAGCTTCGAAGGCATCGTTTCGGCGATCAGGACCTCGGCGTTGGGGCGATCCTCGTCACGGACGACGAGGACGATCCGCTCGATGAACGGCGAGCGGTCCATCGTCTCGATCGAGAACTCCAACATGTCGCGGTTGGAGATCGGCAGATAGACCTTGTTGATCTCCTTCTGCACACGAGAGCCGCTCCCGCCGGCCAGGATGATCGCTGCGACACCTCCGGACATGCTGCACGACGCTAGTTGCCTCTCGACATCGACGGGACGGCTCGCCCGCCCGTCGGGCACGACTCCCGTTCCGCACCGCTTGACGGTATCCTGGCCACGACGTCTTCGGAGGCTCCCAACTGCTCAGCCCCCATCTGCTTCGCCCGTACACGGCTCAACAGCTCAATCTCACCCGTCGCAGCGAGAAGGTGATGGTGCTCTCGGCGCTCGGTGGTCGCTATCTCGGCCCATCGCTCCAGGTGCACGCCCCTACGCTGATCTCCCGGGTCGGATCGACGCTTTCGCGCACCGACGTCGTCGTGTTCATCGACGAGCCCGTCCCTGACGCTGCGACTGTGAACGTCATCGAGTCGATGCTCGACGACTTCGGCACCGAGTGCGGGCTGGTGAGGAGCGTCGCCGCTACAGAGGCGGTCAAACGCCTCGAGAACGGCGTTGTCGCCGAAGGGATCGATCGCTCGTCGCTGTTCTCGCCACGGCCGCCGGAGATCCTCCGACGCGAATGTCTCGCAAACGCCGCCATGTCACTCACCGACGAGCAGTGGGTCAGCCCGTCAGCGCTCGTCCTGGCCCATGGCGGGTCGATCCGGACGTTCGACGACACCCACATGGCGCACCTGCGCTGATCGTCACGCCTTCTTCGAGCGAAGGGCCCAAACGGCCGCTGCCGCGGCCAGTCCACCGGCGACTGCGGCGCCACTGATGACCGGAACCGGCTTCGGCACCGTGGCGAGACGTGTCCTGATCGTGACCGGCCGTCTGAACTCCATGATCTGCCAGTCCTGTTCGATGGCCAGCTCCCGGAGCTCCTTGTCGGGGTTCACCGCCACGGGATGCCCGACGATGTGGAGCATCGGAGCGTCCGTCAACGAGTCCGAGTACGCATAGCTCGCGGACAGATCGATGCCCTCGGCCTCGGCCAGCTCCTCCATCGCGGTCGCCTTGCCCGGCCCATAGGCGTAGAACTCCAGCTCGCCGGTGTATCGACCCTCGGAGTCGAGCGCCGAGCGGGTCCCGATCATGCGGTCGATCCCCAGGTACTTGCCGAGGGGCTCCACCACCTCGACGGGACTCGACGAGATGACGATCACTTCGCGACCGGCTCGATGGTGCTCGTCGATGATCGCAAGCGCCTCGGCGTAGACGAGCGGGGAAACGACCTCGTCCACAGTCTCGGCCACGAGCTGGGAGATCTGCTCACGATCCCAGCCTTTGGTGAGCTCGCTCATCTCCTCGCGGATCCGCTCGAGCTGATCGTGGTCGGCTCCGAACATCTGGTAGTAGAGCTGGGCGAAGCCGGCCTTGAGGAGGGCCGTCTTGCTGAGGAATCCGGCTTTCGACAGCGGCCGGGCGAACGACAGCATCGATGACTTGGCGATGATCGTCTTGTCGAGATCGAAGAAGGCTGCGGAACGCATCACAATCACTATACGACCGCTCGGAGGACAGCTCGGCGCGACCCTCGCTACGCCATCGAGCCGATCTTGTCAAGGTCTTTCAAGCGGCTCGACCGATTCGTACGTTCCCCGACATGCCGCGACGACACATGATCCATCGGGTCCTGGCGGTCCGATCCTCGGACCCGCTGCTCCATCACCTCGCCCCGATCGGTCTCGCCTCGGCAGCGGGACGGTGCCTGGTGGTCGACCTCGACCAGTCCGCACCGAGCTATGCCGGCCGCAGCCTCGCAGACCTCGTGCACGACGGGCCGACGTCGGCGGATCTCGAGCCTGGTTCCGGCGTCGCACTCCTCGGCAATGGTGGGGTCGCGTACAAGCAGGCGGCGCAGATCATCGACCGACTCACGACGGTGTGGGGCCGTGTCGTCTTGCGAGCCGGCGACGACGAACAGCCCGCCCCCGTTCCGACGCTCACGGTCGAGCCACTCTTGCCGGCCCCCTTCACTCCGGAGTCGGCGGACATCATCCAGGCCGTGACATTCGGCCAGGTCGCTGACGGGCGGCCGTTGCTCCCTCCACTCGGCCGCCATCAGGTGCGCACCATGCTGGCGGGCAACATCGAACCGAGATGGCGCTGGGTCCGTGCGTGGCAGATCGCATGGAGACGCACGTGGGAATGATCGAACGAATCGTCGGTGCGGTCTCCGACTCGGGGAAGGTCGTCGGCCCCGACACGGTCGAGGAGCTCGTGGTCTCGGCGATGCGGGTGGAGGCCCCGCTGGCGGACGGCAGGATCCGCCAGGATGTCATCGACGCTCTCGTCGGCCTCGGTCCCCTGGAACGCCTGTTGAGAGCGCCGAGTGTCACCGACGTCTTCGTGAACGGGCCGAGCGACATCTGGATCGACCGTGATGGCAGCCTCGAAAGGGTCGATGAAGCGTTCGCCGACCACGAGGCGGTGAGGGCAGCAGTGGAGCGGACGATCACTCCTTTGGGCCTCAGACTCGATCATGCCTCCCCGATCGTGGATGCTCGCCTTGCTGACGGCTCCAGGCTCCATGCCGTGATCCCACCCGCTTCACCCGATGGCCCCGTTGTCGCGATCCGTCGCTTCACCCAGCGTGTCGGGTCGCTCGATGATCTCGTTGCGTCGGGAACCGCCACGCCGGCGCAGGCCACGGCCATCGCGTCCTTGGTGGACGATCGCGTCGACTTCATCGTCTCCGGAGGAACTGGCGCCGGCAAGACGACGCTTCTCAACGTGATCGGATCGCTGATCGACCCTTCCGAGCGCGTCGTGGTCATCGAGGATGCCGCCGAGCTCGCCTTGCCGGGACATGTCGTTCGGCTCGAAGCACAGCCGCCGAATGCAGAGGGAGC
>CBDTXZ010000244.1:0-4146 GCA_965364515.1 uncultured bacterium | reverse complement strand
GGTCGGTCGGAGCGATCGGGTCGTCCTGCGTCACCGGAATCGGCGCTGCATGCTGTGAGCATGGCCGCTGACAGGGCCAGTGCTATGAGCGGTCTCGAGAAACGCATGTCGCGAGGATCGTCGATCCGTCACGCAATCGGAAGAGCAGTTCGTGGCTCGAACGTATCCTCGGGTCATGTCCACATCGATCGAGCGTGTGAAGCAGGCTGCCCGGGATGCCGGCCTGGAGATCGAGGTCGTTGAGTTCTCCGACGCTGCCCGCACCGCCCCCCAGGCGGCAGAGGCGATTGGATGCGAAGTCTCTCGCATCGTCAAATCGCTGGTGTTCGTCGTCGGAGACGAGCACGTCATGGCGCTGGTGTCCGGTGATCGGCGCCTCGACACGTCCAAGCTCGCCGAGGCGGCCGGTCACTCCGAGCCTGCCTCCCGGGCGTCGCTCGACGACGTGCGGGCGGTGACCGGTTTCGTGGCCGGCGGTACCCCGCCCTTCGGTCACATCTCCGAGATCCGCGTGTTCTCCGATCTCGGGCTCAGACGGCACACCAGCGTGTGGGCGGCTGCGGGGACCCCGCATACGGTGTTCGAGTTGCAGATCGAGGATCTCGATCGGATCGTCGGTCCGCACTGGGCCGACATCTCAGAGGTCTGAGACCGCCTCACGGATGGCGGCGTAGGTCTCGTCGAGCCCGTCCAGGTCGTCGGTCGGGATCCACTGCAGGTAGTAGGTGTCCACGCCGATCTCGGCCAGAGCGGCGAACTGCTCGGTGAGTTGGTCGCCGTAGCCGAGTGGGACCCCGGCTCCTCGCAGCCGATCCTCGAGATCGGATGGCTCGGTGTCACGGTCCGCCGCCGAACGGGCGAGCCGCTCGGTGTATTCGTCAGCGTCGCGCCCGACCAGCACCGGTCCCATCATGGTCACCGCCACACTGGCGGGATCCCGGCCGGCATCCGCGGCCGCCCGACGCATCACCCCGATCTTCGGTTCGACATCGGAGGCAGGGGCCACGATGTGGTTGTACTCGTCGGCGTAGGTGCCGGCCAGGGTCGGTGTGCGGGTGGGGCCCGTCCCTCCCACGATCGTTCGCAGCCCTGACGGGACCGGAGCGACGTCGGCCTCCAGTGTGTAGTGGTCGCCCCGGAAGGAGGCTCCTTGACCTGCGAAGGCGGAATCGAGGTACTCGAGCGTCTCCGTGACCCGCTCGAAGCGTTCGGACCAATCCGGGAACGGCAGGCCAAACGCTTCGTGCTCGGCTTCCATCCAGCCGGTGCCGACTCCGAGGTCGAAGCGTCCACCGGACATCTGGTCGATGGTCGCAGCGGTCTTGGCGATCACCGCCGGGTGACGAAACGTGATCGGTGTGACGAGGACGGCGAGCCGGATCGTCTCGGTGTCTCGTGCCAGACCGGCGAGTGTGGCGAGCGCGTCGGTTGCGGCGGGCTTCGGGTCACGGCCCGAGTAGTAGTGGTCGCTGCGGGCGAAGCTGACGAGCCCGTTCTGTTCTGCCCAGCGGGCGGCGGCCAGGATGTCGTCGTAGGTGCCCCCCAGCTGGGGCTCGGTCATGAGAGAGAAACGCATGGGCGCATCGTACGGGCGCCACGAGTTGGAACCTCGCTCGCCCATCCGCTTTCATGACGCCGATATGCGCGCCCTCATCGTTCTCGGAGCCATGATCGTCCTGGCCTTCTCGACGGTCGCCGTCGCCCAGGAGAGCATCCCCCTCGACCCGGGCGGCTCGTTCTACGACGACGACGGGAGCGTGCACGAACCGGCAATCGAGGGGCTCGTCGCCGCCGGGATCACCTCGGGATGCGACGTCGGCCCACCGGCGCTGTTCTGCCCGAACGATCCGATCACCCGGGCGCAGATGGCCGTCTTCCTCACACGTGGGTTCGGGCTCGAGCTGTTGGAACCCGACCCGGACGTCGATCCGGCCGCACCGGCTCCCAACACGTTCTCAGACGACGACGGCCATCCGTTCGAGCCCGAGATCGAGATCGTCGCCTCGCACGGGATCACTCGAGGCTGTGCGGAGGGGCTGTTCTGTCCCGATCAGCCGGTGACCCGTGCCGAGATGGCGAGCTTCCTGATCCGTTCCATCGGCGGTTTCGAGGGATTCGATCCGCCGGGTGATCGGTTCGACGACGACCAGGAGTCGCCCCATCAGATCGACATCAATCGACTCGCGCTCATCGGCGTCACCAACGGTTGCGGCGAGCGGTTGTATTGCCCCGGCGACTCCGTGACCCGGGCCGAGATGGCGTCGTTCCTGGGACGCGCCCTGGACATCCCGCCGCTCGTTCCACCGGTCCGGCCTCCCCAGACGCTGGTCTCGCAGTTCACGACCTACCACGCCTGCTGTGAGCGCCGAGTGACGAACATCCACATCATGGCGGATCAGCTCGACGGGTTCACGGTGCTTCCCGGCCAGACGTTCTCGCTCAACGCCGCCCTCGGTCCGAGAACCGAGGCCAAGGGCTACGTGCCGGCACCGATCCTGCTGGACGGCGAGTCGTACTGCTGCGACCACCCGCTCAACATCGGCGGAGGCACGTCGCAGTTCGGCACGACGATCTACAACACCATCTTCTACGGCGGCTACGAGATCATCGATCACAAGCCGCACAGCCGCTACATCGACCGCTATCCGTTGGGGATCGAGGCGACGCTGGGCTACCCGTGGCCCGACGTGGTGTTCCGCAACGACACCTTCACCCCGATCACGATCGACACGAGCTACACGTCGACGTCGATCACGGTTCGCTTCCTCGGTGACAAGCTCGGCCGCACGATCGACGCCGTCGTACGCGGGTCGGCGACCTACAACGACGGCGGCTACGTCGAGGTCGACCGCATCATCACCGAATCCAACGGCACCCCCCGCACCCAAACCTGGACCTGGACCTATATATCGGGGTGAACGCGCCGCTCGTTTGGTTGAGGTCGGCGATTCGATAGCTGCTGTCAGCCATCAGCCATCAGCTCTCCGCAGATCAGCCTGGGGCCGATAGCCGACAGCTGACAGCCGAGAGCGGGAGGGCGCCAGCCCGACCTTCACGCCCGAAGGGCGTTCAGCATGTCCTCGCGGCGGTGGGGGTCGGTGCCGAAGAGTTGGAGATAGAAGCGGGTGACGCCGAGGGCGGCGATCTCTGCGATGCGGTCGGCGGCATCGAGGCCGACCGGGACGCCACGTTCGCGCAAGGACGCCTCGAGCTCCTCCGGTTCTTGTTTGAATCGCTGGGCTGCGGCCTCGAGTGCCTTTCGATACTCGGGCTCACTTGTTCCGGTGACGACGACGCCTGCGGTCGAGATCATGAGGTCTTCGGGGTCGCGCCCCGCCTCCTTCGCCGTCTCTTTGGCGAGCGTGATCCGTTCTGTCATCTCATCCGATGGTGCGCAATAGACGTTGAACTCGTCGGCGTATCGCCCGGCCAACTCGGGAGTGCGCTGCGGGCCTGAACCGCCCACGACGATCCGGAGATTGGACGGTTTCGGCCCGGCGTCGAACTCCGAGATTTGGTAGTGAGGGCCGTCGTGTGCGCGCCCTTCCAGGCCGGCGCGGGTGTAGGCGAGGGCGTCTTCGAGCAGGTCGAACCGCTTGTCGGGGAACGGGATGCCGAACAGCTCGTGTTCCTCGGTGAACCAGCCGGTTCCCAGGCCGAGGGTGAACCGACCGCCGCTCATCTCGTCGATGGTCACTGCGGTCTTGAGGGTGACGGCGGGGTGGCGGAACGTGATCGGTGACACGAGTGTCGACAGTTCCACGGTCGAGGTCTCGAGAGCGAGGCCGGCGAGCTGTGCGAGCGCGTCGTATGCAGGTTCGGACGGGTCGCTCCTCGAGGCGAGGTAGTGGTCGGGGAGTGCCAGTGCCTCCACCCCGTTCGCCTCGCAGTAGGCGGCCGTTTCGGAGAGCGTCGGGTAGTCGCCCCTGACTTGGAGCCCGAGTTCGAGTTTCACCATCCGCGTTTCCTCCAGGTTGGAACATCCGGGCGCTCCGCTCCGATCGTGGTCTCGGCCCCATGGCCGGGGAAGACCAGTGTGGAATCCGGCAGCGGCATGATGTGCTTTTCGATCGAGTCCATGATCTGTCCGAAGCTCGAGTAGTCCCAGCGGGTGGCGCCGGGTCCGCCCGGGAACAGCGTGTCGCC
>CBDTXZ010000243.1:0-4164 GCA_965364515.1 uncultured bacterium | reverse complement strand
TCACGACGAGGTCTCCGTGGCTGGTCTTCCACTCCATCCAGGCCCTCCAGCCGAGAGGTTCCATCCGATAGGTGGTCCCGTCCTCGGCAACCGCGATCAAGTATTCCACGTCGTCGTTGACCGAGAACTCGGCCTCGGACCAGGTTCCGGTGGACCCGACCATGTTGTTCTGGAGCGGCTCGCGAGGAGCGGGATCATCCGGGGCCGGCTCGTCCGATGGGCGACAGCCCCATCCGCCCCCGTTCGGCCCGGCCGAGCCGCTGCAGACGTTGAGCCCGGTGTCGGGGTCGATCACCTCGAACTCTGCGAACACGACCGATCCCTGTCCGGTCCGGAGCTTGCCGATGGGCTCGACGCTGTCTTCGACGAGCGTCGTGGCGTCGGATTCGAACAAGCTGCGGAAGACCTCGACTGCCTCGGCGCGGGCTGCGGGTTCGGGAACGAACTCGAACTGCTCCTCTCGGTTGTCGTCGGGGCCTCCCACGGAGATCATGCAGCCGCCGAGCGCGACCGCAACCACCGTGATGACGAGAAGCTTCGCTGCGCGGTCTGCCGCGAGATGTACGTTCATGCTGGTTCCTGTCGAGTCGGGAGACTTTCCGTCACTTCGACGTCGCGTGCGAGTCGGTGGTTCCCATCCGCTCGAAACCGGCCGGATGATGTTCGGCTGATCAGAGGACCGGTTTGAAGGTGGGGCGGTTCTGCTCGAAAGTGTCGATCGCGTCGGCGTACTGCAACGTGATCCCGATGTCGTCGAGTCCGTTCAGCAGCCGGTACTGGGTGAAGTCGTCCAGAGGGAAGTCCGCTTCGAAGTCGCTGCCGTGAGTGACGGTCTTGGAGGCGACGTCGATGGTGATCTCGGCATCGGGCTCGGCGTCGGCGAGCTCTGTGAGCCACTGAACCTCCTTCTCCGAGAGGATCACGGGCACGAGGCCGATCTTGGTGCAGTTGTTGAAGAAGATGTCGGCGAACGACGGGGCGATCACTGCTTCGAAGCCCCAGTCCTGGAGCCCCCACGGAGCATGCTCGCGTGACGATCCCGATCCGAAGTTGGGCCCGGTGACGAGAACCTTGGCGTTCCGATACTCGGGTCGCTCGAGCACGAAGTCGTCCTCGTCCCTCCGCCAGTCATCGAACACGAACTGGCCGTAGCCGGTGCGCTCCACCCGCTTGAGGAACTGCTTGGGCATGATCTGGTCGGTGTCGACGTTCGCCCGGGGGAGCGGGGCCATCGACCCGGTGATGACGGTGACCGGGTTCATCGGTAGCTCCTCACGTCGACGAAGTGGCCCTCGACGGCGGCAGCGGCGGCCATCTGCGGCGACACCAGATGGGTTCGGCCGCCTTTGCCCTGCCTGCCTTCGAAGTTGCGGTTCGAGGTCGAAGCGCACCGTTCGCCCGGCAACAGGATGTCGGGGTTCATGCCCAGGCACATCGAGCATCCGGCGTCCCGCCACTCGAAGCCGGCCTCTTTGAAGATCCGATCGAGCCCTTCCTCTTCGGCCTGGAGCTTCACGAGCCCGGAGCCGGGCACGACCATGGCAGAGGTGATGTTGGCGGCGACTTTCTTGCCATCGACGATCGCTGCCGCCGCTCTGAGGTCCTCGATGCGAGCGTTGGTGCACGAGCCGAGAAAGATGCGGTCGAGTGGGAGCTCTGTGATGGGGGTGCCCGCCTCGATGTCCATGTATTCGAGCGCACGTCGTGCCGACGCACGTTCGACCGGATCCTCCATGGCGTCGGGGTCCGGCACCGTCGCGGAGATCGGAACGGTCTGGCCGGGGTTGGTACCCCACGACACGTATGGCTCCAGGTCGCCGGCGGCGATGAGGAGCTCTTTGTCGTAGCCGGCTCCCTCGTCGGAGGCGAGCGAACTCCAGTGCTCGACGGCGGCTTCCCAGTCACTGCCGCTCGGGGCATACGGCCTGCCCTCGAGGTACGAGAAGGTGGTCTCGTCCGGAGCGATCATTCCGGCCCGAGCCCCGGCTTCGATGGACATGTTGCAGATCGTCATCCGCCCCTCCATCGAGAGTGCTCTGATCGCCGAACCGTGGTACTCGATCACGTGACCGTTGGCGCCTGCCGTCCCGATCCTGGCGATGATGCCCAGGATGATGTCCTTGGCAGTGACTCCTGCCGGGAGCTCGCCGTCGACCTCGATTCCCATGGACGCGGGACGGCTCTGGGTCAGTGTCTGGGTGGCGAGCACGTGCTCGACCTCGGAGGTGCCGATCCCGAAGGCCAGGGCGCCGAACGCGCCGTGGGTGGCGGTGTGGGAGTCGCCGCACACGATGGTCATGCCCGGCTGGGTGATGCCGTTCTCGGGGCCGATGACATGAACGATTCCTTGCCGGGGGTCGTCGAGCCCGAACAGGGTGATGTCGAACTCTGCGCAGTTGGACACGAGGGCGTCGATCTGACGTTTCGACATCGCGTCCCTGATTCCGAGGTGGCGGTCGGCCGTCGGCACGCCGTGATCGATCGTCGAGACGGTCAGATCCGGTCGCCTGACGGTCCGCCCGGACAGTCGCAACGCGTCGAAGGCTTGCGGCGAGGTCACTTCGTGCACGAGGTGGAGGTCGATGTAGAGGAGATCTGGCTCGCCGGGGGCGGATCTCACGACGTGCTCGTCGTAGACCTTGTCGAACAGGGTTCTTGGTGTGGTCATCGTTCTCGTTGTCGCGAACAGAAGAGGCTAGTGCGCCGGCCGACATCGCACCTGGGTCGGGGATCGCCGGCGGAGCGATAGTCTCTGGGGATGCTCTGGCTGTTGATCGTTCTCGTGATGCTCGTGCCCGCCGGGGAAGGCTTCGGTGATGCGTCGGCGTCGGCGGAGTCGATCGGTACGGATCTGATCAGGGTCGAGGTCGCGGTGTCGATCGACGGGGCGGGGTCGGTGGTCGCCCACGTCATCGAGCCCGGTGGCGAGCAGCAGACGATCGCCTTGGCGGACCGCGGTGGTGGCGAGTTCGGTGCCGTCTTCGAGAGTCGACCCATCGATCTCGTGGTGGTCTTCGAGGTGCTCGGCGATCGGCCCCGGCAGTCCGATCCGCTGCGGCTCACCGATCTGGGTGTCCCGAGATCGGTGTTGGGGATGTCGCCGCCACTCGTGGAAGTGGTCGATGAGCCCAACGACAACGCTCAGTGGGGGTGGCTCGGGCTGGGTCTCGGAGCTGCTGCTCTCGCCCTCTTGGCCGTCTGGACCCTCGGCGGCGGGGCGACCAACGAGCCAGCAGTGAGCGCCGAAATCGACACCGAGACCGAAGATCTCCGTTGAAGCGGCCTCGTTCGAGGTCGTTGGCTGCGACCCGGGTGGGTTCGCCCGATGCCCGGCAGTCCGAAGTTCGACCTGACAACCCCAAGAGGCGACAACCCCAAGAGGCGACAACCCCAAGAGGCAACGACCCAGGGATCGCACCCATTGCGCGTAATGCTGTAATGGCGTAATGTCATATCAACGCCTCGACACTGGGAGTTGTGATGACCGAAGATCGAGATACCGAAGCCGTCGTCGGCTGGTTCCTGGGGAGGTTGCCCAGTGATTGGTTCTCGGGGAGGCCGACGTTCCGGCTGGACCGGGACGAGATCCTGCTGGTCGGTGAGATCGAGGCGCCCGTCTTCGAGTCGTCCGACTCCGATGCCGTGAAGCGCGCAGCCGTCGAATCGAGAGTCGACGACTTCCGCAAGGCGACGAGAAAGCGTCGAATCGAGATCGCCAAGCAGGCCGAACGGACCTTCGAGCGCAAGGTCTCCTGGGGCGTGAGGTGTGGCGGCGAGGAGTTCCACTTCTCGACGCTCGCAGCGCCCGCGATGACCCGGCTGCGGATGGACGAGCGAAGGGTGCTCGACACCCTCATCGATGGTGGCGTCGCGCGCTCCCGCAGCGAGGCCCTCGCCTGGTGCGTCCGTCTCGTGGGTGCGAACGAGGCAGAATGGCTCTCGAATCTCGATGAGGCACTCGAAGCCGTTCGAAGGGCCCGATCGGACGGCCCAACCGTCTGAAACCGGGGGTCGACTCGGCGGTGGCTGGCATCGGCTGCCGTCGCCGTGGGGTACCGGGCGTCATCGATGCCGACGTAACGGGTGTCGCAGGGCGTTGATTCATGAAGCCGGTCTGCACACCGCCGTGGGGTCACTACGGTCATTGCCATGAGAATCCGACAC
>CBDTXZ010000242.1:0-4181 GCA_965364515.1 uncultured bacterium | reverse complement strand
TCGTGGCATCCACCTGAACGACCTCGACCGGAATGTCGGTGTCGGGATCGATGGTCGAGCTGGTGGTGACGAGGCGGGTCGGAGCCAGAGACGCGATCGCATCGAGGAGCCCGGGTTCGGACGCCGGGTCCCAGGCGAGCACCGGCGCCTTCAAGTCGGCTGCGAGCAAGGCTGCGTCCGCAAGAGCCGAAGGCGGGGCGAGCACGACCGTCGACGTGCACCCTCCCCACATTCCGGCCAGCTCGATGGACTGCTCGACGACGTCGCCCGAGAGATCGATCGGATCGACTGCGGGGAGGATCGGCTCGCACGGCGGAGGGGCGGTGGTCGTGGTCGAGGCTGTGGTGGTCGTCGGATCGACCACCAGGAGGGGCTCGTCGGGGTTGGGGGGTGCGTCGACGACGTCGCAGGCGACCACCGCGATGCCGAGCAGGAGCCCGCCGACGATGGTGAACAGGATGCGCCGCGTGCTCATCGCCAGTGTCCGATCTGAGAGTCCCCCATGGCCGGACACGTTACGCCTCTCGAGCCGCCTGCGTGACGATCTCGGCTCGGCCCGTCCGACGATCAGCCATCAGTGCGAAGACGCCGACTGCACTCCGAAGCTCGAATCCCAATAGGCGGCCATCCGGTCTGCGAAGTGCTCCGGTGACTCGGCGTAGACCTTGCGACCGATCGCCATCGACGCGGTCTGGAGCTCACTTCGCCGGTGCTGGGCCAGCGCAGTGATCAACGTCCGCTCGGCGGCGTCGCTGCACAGCTCCGGATGCGTCGCCACCATGCGGGTCAACTCGGCGAGATCGTGCTCCTCACCCAGGAGCTCACCGAGATGGTCGAGGGCGGCGATGTATCCGTCCAGCATCTCTGGGAACATCGGGCGGAGCAGCTCGATCTGGTGGCGCAGGTACTTGACGCGCTTGCGCCACCAGTGGAAATTGTGTCCGCTCGGGGTGGCGTGGGCGTCGCCCATCTCTCGAAGCCCCCGCCGATAGGTTCGTTCCAAGCCGCCCCGAAGCGTCGCGAACGAGTGCTCGACCGGATCTGCGCGCCAGGTCTCCGGGGCATCGCCCTCGGCCGGCCACACCCGATAGCGAGCCTTGGCCGAACGCAGCGCATAGACCACGGTGCGCAACGTTTCGCGGTCCTCGACGAGCTGAGCTCGGGTGTCGAGATGCCGCTGTGTCAGGTTGTACTCGAGGGTCTCGAAGGCAGTCCTCCGGAGATGGGCGGCGAAGCGGGATCGGATCGTCGCAACCGTCGTGACCAGGACGGCGGCGTCGCGCACCGGCGCAATCAACCGTGCAGTGTTGCGGAGGAGGTCGTTCTCGGCCCGATACCGCTCGTCGCCCAGGTCGTCCCGGATGAGCCGGAGAACCGCCCGCAGCCGTTTCATGGACTTGCGGGCCTCGTGGATCGCCAGATCGACATCCGACCCGCTCACCAGGCCACCGATCGCCCGATCGAACTCCTCGAGGCTGAGACGTCGCAGGCCGTCGGAAAGCGGCTCGGCATCACTCAACTCGAACCCTTCTGGCACCGCCGGGAGGAAACGCACGGTTGCAGGCGGAAGCGGCGGCGTGACGTGGATCATCGATTCGAGGCTACCCAGGCGGAAGGACGCGAGCACGGGCCCATGGGCTCGATCTGCGACCGGATATGGTTCTGCCATGATCAGCGCCGGCCTCGTCCCGTTTCGGTTCTCATCGGACCTGGAGATCCTCATCGCCCATCCCGGTGGGCCGCTCTGGGCCCGCAAGGACGCCGGATCGTGGTCGATCGTCAAGGGTCGGATCGAAGGCGACGAGGACGCCCGCACCGCAGCCGGTCGCGAGTTCACCGAAGAAACCGGGTGGCCGGTGCCGAACGGAGCCTGGGTCGATCTCGGAGAGATCACGCAGCGGTCCGGAAAGCGGGTCGTCGCCTGGGCCGTCGACGCTCCCGCGTTGGATCCGGCCAGGCTCGACCCCGGGCACTTCGAGATGAAGTGGAGGGGCCGGCTTCGGTCGTTCCCGGAGATCGACAGGGTTCGCTGGGTCAACCGGAGCGAAGCACAGCTCTACATGCTCCCCGCCCAACTCCCTTTCTTCGATCGTCTCGCCGAGCAGATCGAGCCGTAGAGGCCCATCAGACCTCGCAGTCCCACCGAATCGAAACAAGCTGTGAAGACTCGAGACGTCGATGCGAATAGGTGCCCGGGCGTTCTATGGTCTGTGACATGTCAGACACCACACAGATGACCGAAGACGAATGGCGGGTCAAGCTGGACCCGGCGCAGTTCGCCGTGCTCCGTGAAGGCGCCACCGAACCCGCCTTCACAGGAAAATACTGGAACGAGAAGCGACCGGGCGTCTATGCCTGCGGAGGCTGCGGCACCGAGTTGTTCTCGTCGGACACCAAGTACGAGTCCGGCTCGGGGTGGCCCAGCTTCTTCACCCCGCTCGCCGAGGACCGGATCGCAGAGAAGACCGACACCTCACACGGGATGGTCCGAACCGAGATCGTGTGCGCCAACTGCGGGGGACACCTCGGCCACGTCTTCCCGGACGGCCCGCAGCCAACCGGGTTGCGCTACTGCGTCAACTCCGCGTCGTTGGAGCTGAACCCGAGCGAGTGACCGGTCAGCGGAGCCGGGATGCAGCTTCGATGAGAGCCCCGAGGTCACCGTCGACGACGTCCGGCGCCCGGATCGACTGCACGTCGAGCACCGCGTGGACGAGATCACCATCGGACTCGATCGTCGCCCCGTAGCGTCGCAGCACCGACAGCATCGGTCCGTTCTCCGCCAGGACGTCGAAGTGGAAGTGCCGGATGCCGCGCGCACGCGCGGACACCGCCAGGATCTCCATCAGCATCGGACCGATCCCTCGACCCTGATGGGTGTCGAAGACGGTGATTGCGAAATCGGCCGCGGTGGGATCGTCGTCCAGACGGATGAACCGGCCGATCGCGACCGGGTCGTCACCGTCGATCGCTCCCCAGGCGACGTGGTCGTGGAAGTCGAGTTCGGTGAGATAGGCGAGCTGTGAAGCCGACAGGCGCTCGCTCGGCACGAGAAAGCGGTTGTACCGGGTCTCTGGCGACAGGCGCGTGAACGCGTCGGCGATGGTCCATTTGTCGTCAGGGTGTACGGGCCGGACCTTGAAGGTCTCGCCCCGCCCGGTTTTCGCCACGGCAACAGGGAATTCGGTTGCAGCGATCATGGTGGGCCTCGAGAGGTGAAGGGGTGTTTGCAGTGCTTGCAATTGCAAACACTGTACCCCATGTCGGCCGCTTCGTCGACGTTCTCGGAGCGGTGTCACACAACTATCGCCGACCGGAAACACTGCGCTAACGTGCCCGCGGTGCCCCAGGAGATCGCTCCCCACACGTCCTCCGACAGACGGGAACGCTCGTGAAGATCCTGGTGGTGTGCGGCGGCAACACGTGCCGCTCCCCAGCCGCCGAAGCGGCGATCAGGGACAGGTCCCGTCGTGCCGGCCTCGACCTGACCGTGAGCTCGGCCGGCGTGAGCGCAGGGTTCGCAGGCACTCCCCCGACGGCAACGATGGTCGAGGTCGCCAAGGAACGAGGACTGGAGCTCGAAGGCGCCGCCCACCAGATCGAACCCGCCGATCTCGAGGACGTCGACCTCGTGCTCGTCATGGACACCATGACGAGGATGTTCGTCGAGTCACTCGCCCCGGTCGGGTCGTCCCGGGTCGAACTGCTCGGAAGCTACGACGAATCGGAGGCGAACAACGAGATCGCCGACCCCTATGGCGGCGACCGCGAGGTCTACGCGGCGACGCTCGAGCGAATCATCGCGTCGGTCGACGGCCTGATCCGCAGTCTCACCGATTGATCAGCGTGAGAGCAGCGGCCCCGAGTTGCTGTTTGAGGAACGACGCCGGGCGATCTCCGATCTCGACCGAGTCGATCGCCTTCGCCATGCACTCTGCCCAAGCATCGGCTGCGGCACGATCGATCGGGAACGGAACGTGACGTAGCCGCAATCTCGGGTGCCCGTGGGCCTCCCAGTACAGCGGCGGACCACCGGTCCATCCGGACAGGAACTGATGGAGCTTGCTGCGTGACCCGCTCGTGTCGTCGGGAAGCATCGCCCGCAGAGTCGGGGATTCGGCCTCGATGATGTCGTAGAACGCGTCGGCGATCCGGCGCACGGTCTCGTCGCCTCCGATCTC
>CBDTXZ010000241.1:0-4200 GCA_965364515.1 uncultured bacterium | reverse complement strand
GCTCGTCCACCACTCCAACGGGAACGGTCACGCTGCTCTTCACCGACATCGAAGGCAGCACCCAAATGTGGGAGCGTCAACCGACGGCGATGCAGACGGCCCTCGCATTCCACGACAGACTGCTCAACGAGTCCATCGAGAGCCAGAACGGCTATGTCTTCTATACGGGCGGTGACGCGTTCGGGGCCGCGTTTACGACTCCCAGCCAGGCACTGGCGGCAGCCATCGAAATCCAACGAAGCCTCGAGGGCGCATCCTGGCCTGAGGAGACGGGCGCCCTGCGGGTGCGGATGGCCCTGCACACAGGCGAACCCGAGACCAGGGACGGCGACTATTTCGGTCCACCCGTCAATCGGGCAGCGCGGTTGCTGTCAGCAGGCCACGGCGGCCAGGTCCTGATGTCACTGGCAACCCAGCAGTTGGTACGGGACCGTCTCCCGGTCGGAGTCACGCTCGTCGAGTTGGGCCGCCATCGTCTCAAGGATCTGTTCCAACCCGAAACCGTGTTCCAGGTGGCGGCGGCTGGCCTGCGTGCCACGTTCCCGCCACTGGTCACCCTCGACACACTCCGTACCAATCTGCCTTCCCAAGCGACCCCGTTCATCGGGCGGCGGCGTGAGTCGGCCGCTCTGGTGGAGGTTCTCAGGCGCGACGATGTTCGGTTGGCTACGTTGACCGGGCCGGGCGGTGTCGGGAAGACACGCCTGTCACTCCACGTGGCGGCCGAGCTATTGGACGAGTTCGAGCACGGCGCTTATTTCGTCGAACTGGCACCGATACCTTCGAGCGATCTGGTCGTTTCCGCGATGGCGGGCACCCTGGGGGTGGCCGACGTAGGCGACGAGGACCTGCTCGAGACGGTGATCCGATCAGTGCGAAGCAAACAGATGCTCCTGGTCGTCGACAACTTCGAGCACGTCATCGACGCCGCACCGATCCTCGGCGACCTGCTGGCCGGGGCCTCCCAGCTCAAAGTCTTGACCAGTTCGCGAGAATCGCTGCGCATCTACGGGGAGCATGAGTTTCCGGTACCACCTCTGGGACTGCCCGAGGTGTCGCGTCGTCAGACCGCAGCAGTGATCGGCCAGTACGAGGCGGTTTCGCTGTTCGTTCAGCGCGCCAAGGCAACACGGCCGGATTTCGAGATGACAGAGGACAACGCCCGTGCTGTCGCTGAGATCTGCACCCGCCTGCAGGGCATGCCTCTGGCTATCGAATTGGCCGCAGCCAGGGTGCGGCTGTTCGACCCGGCCACCTTGCTTGCAAGGCTATCGGACAGTCTGAGGACGCTCACGGGCGGAGCACGCGATCTGCCGCTCCGCCAGCAGACGATCCGTAACGCCATCCAATGGAGTTACGACCTGCTGGATGAGGACGAGCAGACCCTGTTCGATCGGCTTGGGGTCTTCCAGGGAGGAAGGACCTTCGACGCTGCCGAATTCGTGTGCGCACCAGGGCTGGCCCTCGATGTCGCGGACGGGCTGGAGTCTCTGCTCGGCAAGAGTCTGTTGCGAAGCGAGCTTGGCCCCGCTGGCGACACGCGATTTGTGATGCTGGAGACGATTCACGCCTTCGCCGTTGAGCAATTGGCCGCCGACTCCGAAGCAGACGAATTGCACCGCCGTCACGCGGAGTACTTCACGCAACTGGCCGAGGAAGCGAGTGCGGAGCTCGTTGGGCATGACCAGAGCGTGTGGCTGACCCGTCTTACCGCGGACTACGAGAATCTGCGCAAGGCCATGGAATGGGCTCTCGGTGGAGGTGATATCGGACTCGGCTTGCGGCTCGTCGCTGCTCTTGGCGGGTACTGGCGATACAAGGCCCGCATGCTGGAAGGCCAGCGGTGGCTGGAGCGCGCCCTCGAGTTCGCCGAGCAAGCTCCCGACTCGGTCATGGGCCAGCTCTACAAGTGGGCCGGCTTCAACGCCTACGCCGTCGGCGACGCCGACTCTCGGGCCCGGCGCCGGTATGAGCGTGCGCTCGAAATCGCGCGCAAGCTGGAAGACCACTCGACGGTTGCCTCAATCCTCATCAGTTTGGGTTTGGCATCGGGCGAAATCTCGGATCTCAGTTTGGATATCACAGGAGAAGGTTTGGCCCTTGCTCGACGGATCGGCGACCAGAGTGAGGTCGCACACGGCCTCAACGTGCTCGGCGAGATCCACCGATTGCAGGGGGACTACGAGGCGGCCAAACAGGTCTACGAGGAAGCGCTGCCGATCACGCGTGACATCGGTCACCGGCTACGCGAGGCGATGCTTCTCGCCAACCTCGGGATAGTTGCTTTCAACCTGGGTGATCCTGAAGAGGCCGAGGCCCGCCTGTCGGAGTCGTACAGACTGGCCTTGGAGATCGGCGACGACTTCATCATCGCCGAGGGCCTGGCATTCGCCGGCGGAGTCATCGGGGCGTCAGGGGACCCCGAGCGGGGCGTCCCTCTCCTCGCCGCCAGTGCGGCGCAACAGGCCGCAATAGGCTCGAGAACACAGCCCTCCGATCAGTTCGAATGCGACAAGCTGGTGGCGCTGATCCGCTCGCAGATCGATGACGAGACCTTCGACAGGCTCTGGGCTCGAGGCGAAGCGATGTCCCTCGAGGAAGCAATCGAGTCAAGACTGGGACGACACTGACCGGGCGCCGTCGTGAAGTCGATCCGGGACACGACCGACGCGGTGATGGGTCAAACGCCCCCTCCACCCATCCACATTGCCCGGCCGGGTGGCGGCGGGACACCTCCGATCCTGGCCACCAGAAGAGTCGTGCGAGTTGCGTGCGCCATGAGCAGACGCCCGACCAATCGACCGAGCGAGCCTCTCCGGGAAGGTACGGTTCGAGATGACCTCGCACGATGGTCGCCCAGAAGCAGCCGGCATAGCTGAATCCTGCACCGGCGACCACCGGTGAGGAATCGTCATCGCCGCACCGGATAGCCCGCCGTCCGGTCGTAGATAGGAGCACAGATGGCATCGTCAGCCGAACTCATCGCTCACGAGCAACACCTCGGCGCCCACAACTACCAACCGCTCGACGTGGTGCTGAGCCGGGGCGAGGGAGTGTGGGTGTGGGACGTCGACGACCAGCGGTACCTCGACTGTCTGTCCTCCTATTCAGCCGTGAATCAGGGGCACTGTCATCCACGGATCCGCCAGGCGATGATCGAGCAGCTCGACCGGATCACCATCACCTCTCGGGCGTTCCGCAACGATCAGCTCGCCCTGCTCTACGAGGATCTAGCAGAGCTCACCGGAGCGCACCGAATCCTCCCAATGAACAGCGGCGCCGAAGCGGTCGAATCGGCGATCAAGGCGGTCCGCAAGTGGGGGTATGAAGAGCGGGGGATCCCGGACGGCGAAGCCGAGATCATCGTCTGCGCCAACAACTTCCACGGCCGCACGATCTCGATCGTGAGCTTCAGCACCGACCCCACGGCCCGTCGAGGGTTCGGACCGTTCACCCCGGGGTTCAAGGTGGTCCCGTTCGGTGACTTCGCCAGCCTCGAAGCGGCCGTCACCGACCGCACCGTGGCGGTGCTCGTCGAACCGATCCAGGGAGAGGCGGGAGTCATCATCCCGCCCGAGGGTTACTTTCCCCGCGTCCGCCAGCTGTGCACCGAACGTGGGATCAAGCTGATCCTCGACGAGATCCAGACCGGGCTGGGCCGCACCGGGCGGCTGCTCGCCGAGGAGCACGAACGTATCGAGGCCGACGTGACGGTGATCGGCAAGGCGCTCTCGGGAGGTTTCTACCCGGTGTCTGCGGTGCTGTCCGACGACGCCGTCCTGGGGATCCTCAAACCCGGAGAGCACGGAAGCACATTCGGCGGCAACCCGCTCGGCGCCGCCGTTGCGCGCATGGCGCTCAAGGTCCTGGTCGAAGAAGGCATGATCGAGAACTCGGCGACGCTTGGTGAGTACTTCCTCAGCCAGCTGAAGGCGATCCGATCGGACGCGATCCGAGAGGTCCGAGGACGCGGGCTGATGCTCGCAATCGAGTTCGATCCGGAGGCGATCGACGCCAAGTCGGTCGTCTATGCGATGAAGGACCGCGGCGTCCTCACCAAGGACACCCACCAGACGACCATCCGGATCACTCCGCCATTGGTGATCACCCGCGATGAGATCGACTGGGCACTGGAGCAGTTCGAGGCGGTCCTGACGTGACGGTCACCTGAGACCACACCGACAGGCGCGAGTGCAGTGC
>CBDTXZ010000240.1:0-4229 GCA_965364515.1 uncultured bacterium | reverse complement strand
CCGACGCGAGACAGGACCCTCCCGTGCAATGTCGCCAGCGAGCCGAGTTTGTCCAAGAGACCCAGGTCGGCGGCGACCAGCATGCCCATCGCCACGTACCGCTCGGCGCCTGCAGGGTGCTGCAGATGGTCTTGGATCACCCCGGCAAAAGCAAGCGCATCGACCAGCTCAGCACCCTCGAGGTAGTTCAGAGACGCCTCGAGGTCCGCCATCGCCGCGTCGCTCTCACCCCGATTGCCGCGCGACATGGCCCGTCTGACGCGCAGACCTGCGATCTCGCCTGCGGGCGCCGCAGAGTCCTCGCCCGCTTCGATCGCGCGATCGAGCAGCTCAGGTTCACTCGCACCCGCCGAGATCGTCGACCGATAGTCGGCGTACGCCCGTGAGGCGTCTCCTGCCGCCCATGCGGCCGCTGCGGTGAGCTCGGTCGGAGCCTGACGCCTGTCGAGCTCAGCGAGGAGTCGCGACGCCAGCATGGAACGCCTTGCGGGCGGCCCTCCCGGATCCTCGGCAGTGACTCCGCGGCGTTCGAGTGTGATCGCTCCCATCCCGGCGAGGCGGTCGACGATGTCACTGGTCTCGGCGTCGTCGAGTTCGATCACGGAGCGGATCACATCCATCGACAGCGGGTTGGCGATCGAAGCGAGAGTGACGACGTCACGCTCGATCTCCGACAAACTCGGTTCGTCTTGCATCTACCTCATCCTGGAAAGCCCGGCGTCACGTTACCGCCGGCTGCGGGCGCCGGTATGGTTGCGGCTCATTCCGTGATGGAGGGGCTTCATGTCCGAAGAGATCTTGTCCGTGTTGGCCGATTCACCGTTCCTGAGCGCGCTACCGGACAAGGCTGCGCAGCGGCTCGCGTCGACCGCCACCGTTCGGAACTTCGACCCCGGAGACGTCATCGTCGAAGAGGGCAGCACCGATGCCATGACGATGTGGATCGTGATCGATGGCGAGGTCGAGGTTCGCAAGGGCGAGAACGTCGTCACGACGATGGGCAAAGGCGCTCACATCGGTGAGATGGCGCTCTTTGCAGCCTCGGGAAGCCCGAGAACGGCGGCGGTCGTTGCGTCGACGGAGACCAGGGCATTCCGGATCCCCAGCTGGGACCTGATTCCGCTGGTCGAGGAGCATCCTGCGGTCGCAATGGCCGTCATTCGCGATCTCGCCCGGCGCCTGCAGAAGACCACCGCCCAACTCGGCTGATCACCGAGATCGGGCCGCGACTTCTGCGCACGAGTTGCATCCAACCCTCGTAGCAACCACGCAAGGAACCCAGCCATGAAGAAGCTCACCCTGTTGCTCACGCTGGCGCTCGTCGCCGGGGCGTGTGCCACCAGCCAGACCGCCCAGGCCACCGGCCTGGTCGACTCGGAACGCGCAGAGGAACTCATCCAGACCGAGGCCGAACTCGTCGTCCTCGACGTGCGGACACCCGAGGAGTTCGCAGCCGGAACGCTTCCGGGCGCGATTCTGATCGACATCAACTCCCCGTCCTTCACCGACGAGGTGGACGCACTCGACCGGGAGCTGCCGTACCTGGTCTACTGCCGATCAGGCAACCGGAGCGCAAGCGCGGTGCGGATCATGGAAGACCTCGGCTTCGACGAGATCTACGAGCTCGACAACGGCATCCAGGCCTGGGTCGGCAGCGGGAGAACGCTCGAAACCGGGTGATCCGACGACGGGACCTTGTGCCCTGGTCACCGCGAGTGCTCCGTGCGATAGATGAGGCAGGGTGCATCGATCAGGAGACGCCCGATGACCACGGACACGCCGGCACGACGAGAAGCAGTGGAGCGCTTGGAAGCGAAGCGAGGCTTCCGCAACCACGTCGCCGTCTACGTGATCGTCTCCGCACTGCTCGTGGTCGTCTGGGCGGCCATGGGCGCGGCCTATTTCTGGCCGGTGTGGCCGATGGCCGGCTGGGCAATCGGTCTGGTGTATCACGCCTGGGCGGTGTACTTCGAGCATCCTGCCACCGAGGAACAGATTCGCCGGGAGATGGTGCGAAGCGCCTGAAGGCGGCTTCCCCTGACAAGCGAGCCGGGACCGGCATCTGCCGGTCCTGGCCCTCCGGCGCGATTTGGCTCAGAGAATCAGCACCACTGCGGAGAACGCCGCAGCACCGAGCACCCACCACTCGAACGCCTGCTGGGACACCCGCTTGATGAGGGCGGTTCCGAGCATCGCACCCACGAGGATCATCGGAGCAAGGATGAGATTCATGCGTATCGACTCGGCCGTGATGAGGCCGAGCCCGGCGCTGAAGGGCAGTTTGGCGACGTTGACGATGAAGAAGAACCAGGCGGTCGTGCCCACGAACGTCCGAACGTCGAGGCCCACGAACAAGAGATAGAGGGCCATGAGGGGACCGGCCGAGTTGGCGACCATCGAGGTGAACCCCGAGCCGATGCCGGCGGCGCCGGCCGCGAACCGCGAACTCCGATTCGTCGGCCGTGGCTTGGAGCGTCTGAGCCGACTCCAGACGGTCAGGCCGACACCGAAGAGCACGAGCACGGCGATGATGATTCGGACGCTCGAATCATCGGCGCCGGAGAGGAACCAGGCCCCGGCGACGATGCCGGCGGCCACCGTGGGGAAGAGGCGGAACAGAGTCGCCCAGTCGGCATCACGGCGATAGACCCAGATCGCCAACAGGTCGGCACATATGAGTAGCGGCAGCAGCACCCCGGTCGACTCCCTGGCGGGGAGCACGGCGGCAAAAATGACCACCGCGAGCGTTCCGGCACCGCCGATCGCGGTCTTTGCGAAGCCGATCGTCGCGGTGGCGGTGAGAAGAGCGGCCCATTCCCACCAACTCATGCGCACAGCTCCTGGGCTCGGACGAGCGCCATGCTTGCACGTACGAGCCGCCGAGCACAGTTGTCGAGAAGACAAACCCCGTTCGAACGAGAATCAGCCGCCTCCCTGCGACAAAATGGGGAGGTGCTCCCCGAGATCGACAACCTCGCCCGGCCGGCTCGCCTCCTGGGTCTCTTCGCTCATCCCGATGACGAGGTGTTCTGCGCCGGGGGCCTGTTCTCAGAGATGTCGCAACAGGGGGCGGACATCCGACTCGTGTCGTACACGACCGGCGACGCAGGTCAGATCCGTGACGCATCGATCGCCACGCGCTCGACTCTCGGCGAGGTTCGGAGGAACGAGTTGCGGGCTGCCGCCGCCGAGATCGGGGTGAGCGACGTGGCCATCCATGATCTCGGCGACGGAACCCTGGCCGGCCGGCCCGACGCCGAGCTCATGGCGATCGCGATGGGGGCCATCGAGAGTCATCGCCCGGACGTCATCGTGTCGTTCGGCCCGGACGGCGGATACGGCCACCCCGATCACATTCGTGTCTCCGAAGTCGCAACGCGCGCGGGGTCCGCTGCCGGTGTGCCGGTGTACCACGCCGCCTTCCCGCGCCAGCCACATCGGCTCGTCGACCTGCTCGTGGAGTGGTTGACCGGGCTGGACACGTGGTACCGGGGCACTGCGGAGTTCGCGAATGGCCTGATGCTCTTTGCGGACGGATCGTCGATGCTCGGTTTCGCATCGGACCACATGGACATCGGGTTCTTTCCTGCCGGGACCTTCATCGTCGAACAGGGCGAACCTTCGGACAAGCTCTACCTCATCCTGTCCGGGACGGTGGATGTCGTGGTCGAATCGTCCGACGGCACGACAACCAAGATAGACAGCGCCGAGGCCGGCACGTTCTTCGGCGAGCTCGGACTCGCCACCAATGCGCCCCGGGCCGCCAACGTCATCGCCAGGACCGGAACGACCTGCTTCGTGCTCGCTCCCGGCAGACCGAGTCTCGCTGCCGGTCGCGGTACGGGGTCGGAGGTTGAGGCGCTGGTCGTCGCCAGAGAGGTCGATGACTTCGACGGCTTCGAGATCGACGTATCCGATCACGCCGCGGCGAAAATGCGTGCCTTGGCGTCGCATCGGTCGCAGTACGCAATCGAGGCCGACATGCTCCCGCCCGCCATCGTTCAGACCCTCTTCGGTACGGAACGGTTCGTTCTCGCACCCGACTGACCGGGTTCGGAGCGGCCGGCGCCTACCGGTCCGTGGCCGGGCGTCTGCTCACACCGCCGGTTCGAGGTGACCGGTGGAGGCCCTCGGAGCCAGGACCGGTGGGAACTTGAGGGGAGACGGGATGAAATCTGGGTTCTCGAGCAACATGACCGCGTAGTCGGCGGCGATGCGACCGATCTCGT
>CBDTXZ010000239.1:0-4249 GCA_965364515.1 uncultured bacterium | reverse complement strand
GACCGCGCTGGCTCCGGGGATGGACAACCGGATGACCGGGAAACACCGGCACGACCGGGAAACACGAGGGGTGGAGCCCAAGCCGTGGTTGCTGAAGCGATCCGTGGATCGATGGACCGATGGGATCTCTCCACTCGCGTCCAGGAGCGAACCCATGATCTGCTGAGCGTCCAGCCCGGGAGACCGGTCGAACTGTCGGGGCCACCGGGGTACGGGCTCACCCGGCTCGGGTTCCGGATGTTGACCGCCGAATCCCACATCGCCCCGGTGGTCGGGGTCGACGTGCGGGGGTGGATGTCGCCAAAGGCTGCGTGGGAGACCGGCGTCGTCCAGGAGCGGCTGGTGCTCGTCCGATGCGCCGATCCCAAGCTGTGGCCGCGGGTGACGGCAGCACTCGTCGAGGGGATCAGGGCGGTCTATGCCGAGGTTCCGGCGGGCGTCAGGGACGCCGATCTCCGTCGCCTGACCGCCCTTGCCAGGGCGAGGCAGATGCGGCTGGTGTTGCGGCCGATCTCCGAGCGGCTGCCGTCGGGGGTGGCGCATCTGCGATTGCGGGCGATGGGGGTCGCCTGGGAGGGGCCGGATCGCGGGCATGGGAGGCTCGGGACCCGGAAGCTCGTGTTGGAGGCATCGGGGAAGGGGGCATCGGGGATGGTGCAGAGAATCGAGGTGGAGGATGCGGGCGAGGACGCTGTGCGTGTGGTGTCCGGACTGGTCGATGGGCCGTCCAGACGCGCCGTCGGATGAAACGGTTCTGGTGATCGGCGCCCCAGAGCGGGGAGCTTCGCGGGTGGTCGCCGCGTCATCGGATGCATACGGCGCCGGGGTGAGCTTGGGGATGCCCAGGAGGGAGGCAGAGGGGCTCTGCCCCGGCGCCACCGTGCTGGACCGTGACCTCGGTGAGGAGACCAGACGGTTCGACCCGGTCGTCGAACTGCTGAGCGAGATCATCCCGAAGGTCGAGGTCTCCGAACCCGGGCTCGTCTTCATCCCCGTCGCCGGTGCCGTCCGGTACTACGGGGGAGAGGAGGCGATCGTCGAGTTGCTCGAAGGCAAGCTGGCGGCTGCAGGCATCACCCATCGCCTCGGGCTGGCAGACGGCCCGTTCGCGGCGTTCTGGGCTGCCCGCACGGCTGAGGAGCCAATGATCGTCTCCGACACGGCGGCGTTTCTCGCCCGGCTCGACGTTGCGACATTGGGGCACGACGACCTGATCGCCACCTTCCGCTGGCTGGGAGTCGACACGCTTGGCTCGCTCGCCAACCTCCCGAGAGATGCCATCGCCTCACGGTTCGGGCCGGTCGGCCTGCAGGCCCACCGTCTCGCCCACGGTGAAGACCGGATGATCGACCCCAGGGAGATCCCTCCCGAGGCGGCGGTCGAAGCAACCTTCGAGGACCCCGTCTACTCAACCGATCAGCTGGCGTTCGCTGCGAAACAGCTCGCGGCCAGGTTGATCGCCGATCTGCGGGCCAGGGGAGCGGCACCGTACCGGATCACCGTGGTCATGGAAGGCACCGACGGAGTGGTCAGGGAGCGGGTGTGGCGGTCGGCCGATCCGTTCACCGAAGCGGCACTGGCGGACCGGGTTTGGTGGCAGCTCAGGGCATGGACCGAGTCGGACCGGGGATCGCAGCGGGGGATCGTCAGGCTCAAACTCGACCCGTCCGACCTGTCCGACGATGGTCGCCAGCTGAGCTTCTTCGTCGACGAGACCTCGAGGATCGAAGCCGAGCGGGCGATTGCCCGGATCCAGACACTGGTCGGGCCGGATGCCGGGCTTCAGGCGGTCCCTCAGGGAGGCCGGATGCCCGCCGAGCAGGTGGCGTGGCATCGCTGGGGTGAGGAACCGACGGTCACACGACCGGTCACGGCGCCATGGCCAGGCGCCACTCCGACACCGACGCCCGCCTTGGTGCCCCCGGAGCCACCGCGCCTGGAGGTGGAGTGGGACGAGGGCACCCCGGTCCGGGTGCGGCTTCGATCGAGATGGGAGCCGGTGCTCACCTGGAGCGGGCCCTGGCGGATGACCGGCAACTGGTGGAAGGGCGAGGGGGCGCTCGACCGCTATCAGATCGTCACCTCGGCCGGCGCCTTCCTCTGCACCGTCGACGCCTCAGGCGTCACCCACCTGGCAGGCGTCTATGACTAGCTCGGGCTGGTGTCCCCCACGCAGTGGGGGAAGGTCCCTGGGAGGCGAGGTACGAGCCTTCCAGGTAGGGGGCTAACTCCCGCGGAGTCGAGGCGCGCTGCAAGTTGGAGCGGAGGTGGCCCCCTACCTCCCGCCCTCGTTCCTCGGGCGGCAGGAACCTTCCCCCCTCGCTTCGCTCCGGGGGACATCAACGCCCGAGACGAAGCGTCAGCCGAGCCAGGGCTAGGCGATCAGGTCCGCTACTGCGCTATGGGTTTCGTCTCTGAGGTCGGTGATTGGACGGCCGGCGGTGTCGGTGATGGGGGTGCCGATCCGAACGGTGACCTTCTGGTGGCGTTTGATCTTGATCGTGCCCGGTGGGACGACGTCGCGGCTGCCGATGATGCCGACCGGGACGATCGGCATGCCGCTTCCCGACGCAATGGCGAAGGCGCCTTTCTTGAACGGCTTGAGTTCGCCGTCGCGGCTGCGGGTGCCCTCGGCATAGATGAGCAGGGAATGGTTGCGTGAACGCACCAGCTCCGCCTGGCGATTGATCGTCTCGACGGCTTGGGACCGGGCAGCACGGTCGACCTCGACGCAGCCGATTGCCCGCATCGCCTGGGACAGGAGCGGATATTTGAACAGTTCCTTCTTGGCGAGAAACCGGATCGGCACCGGAACGGCGAGGAAACAGAACATGATGTCGTAGTTCGACAGGTGGTTGGACACCACGACGTAGCTGATGGACGGGTCGAGGTCTTCGCCGCCCTCGACCTGCAGATTGATCTTGGTCAGCCGTATCCACATGTTCGACCAGGACCGCAGGGCCGCCTCCACCCGCGGCGATCCGGGATCGTTGCGACCGAGAAACGTCACCAGCGCTGCGTAGAACCCTGTCCCGATGAGTCCCAGCGGAACGACCGTCCAGGACCAGACGAATTCGGTCAAGCGAGACATGGACTGGGCAATCTACCAATACGATCGGGCGATGACCGACAAGGCGACACTGCGGCGATTGGCGAACATGCTGTCGCCGGCGAGCCCGGACGAGAGCGAGCGAGTGTGTCGCAGGCTGGTCGACTTCCTCGATGGAGCCCGGACGGGCTGCCTCTATCTGCCGATGCCCGGCGAACTCGACCTCACCTCACTTCCGGAGCGCCGTCGAGACGTCGTCTGGCACACGACCCGCACGGTCGATCGGGTGACGCTGTCGGTGCATCCGATCGAGTCGGAGTTGGAGACGCATCCGTTCGGCTACTCACAGCCGGTCGAGGGATCTCCCCAGGTGGATCCGGCCGAGATCGACGTCTGGCTGGTGCCGGGGCTCGCCTTCGACATCAGAGGACATCGTCTGGGACACGGGGCCGGCTACTACGACCGCCTGCTGGTGAGAGCGGGCTCGCAGGCGCGCTTCGTCGCCCCGACCATGGAACGTCGCATCTTCCCCTCGATACCGGTCGACGAATTCGACATCGGCATGGATGTCATCGTGACCGAAGATCGGGTGATCACTCCCTGAATCTGTCGAGATGGGGCCGCAGTGCGTTGGTCGCGATGTCCGCCCAGGCGCGGTGACCGACCGGTCCAGGGTGGAAGAGGTCCGGCGTGAAGATCGACGGATCGGCGAACACACCGGGTGCGCTCGACCATTGATCGGCCTTCACTGCGCCCGTGAGCTCTGCGACCCGGGCGTGGGCGGCGTCGAACCGCTTGGCTCGCGATCTGAGGAGGTCGCGGAGTGGGGGAAGCAGACGCGGGATCGTGCCGACATCGCCGACGCCGCTCAACACGACCAGATCCGCCCGCTCATCGAGCATCCGGACCAGCCGTTCGAGGTCGTGTTCGAACGTCCGCAGGATCGTGCCCTTGAGCACGTCGTTGCCCCCGATCGACACCAGTGCGACGTCGTACCGTTCCTGTTCGACGCGAAAGATCTGGTCGGCGAGCAGGTCGGAGACGGTGGCTCCACCAACCGCGGTCGAATCGACGTCGACGAGGAATCCCAGATCGGCGACGTCCGATGCGGTCTGGCGGACCCAGATCTCGTCGGCGTGGGAGAGTCCGGGGCCCGTGCAACTCGAGTCGCCCATCACGAGGATCGAGATGGGGACTCCG
>CBDTXZ010000238.1:0-4300 GCA_965364515.1 uncultured bacterium | reverse complement strand
TCTCGCCCGAATACAAGACGGCCGAGGCTGCGTTCAAACGCGCCAGGGACCCGAAGGAACGACTCGAGCTGCTCAGAACGATGCTGCGGGTGCTGCCCAAGCACAAGGGCACAGATCATCTGCAGGCCGACATCAAGACTCGCATCAAAGAGCTCACCGATGAGCTCTCCGGGCCGAAGAAGGGCGGTGCCCGAAGCGGCCCTCCCACCACCTTCCGGCCCGAGGGCGCCGGCCAGATCGCCCTGCTCGGGCCACCGAACAGCGGCAAGTCGACGTTGCATGCGCGGCTCACAGGCTCCCACGCCCAGGTCGGCGAGTACCCGTTCACCACCCAGCATGCCCAGCCCGGAATGATGCCCTTCGAGGATGTGGCGTTCCAGCTCATCGATCTTCCTCCGATCTCCCGAGAGCACCCGATCCCCTGGATCGCGAACGCCCTCCAGCCGGCCCACGGCTGCCTGATGGTCGTCGACCTGTGCGAAGCGGGCTGCATCGAGCAGGCGATCGATGTTCGGAACATGCTGGCCGAGCGGAAGGTCGTGCTGTCTGCCAGATGGCCGGCCGACCAGGCAGTCGAGGATGACGAGATGGATCCGTTCACGATCAACCTGCCCACCCTGCTGGTCGTCAACAAGATCGACGCAGTGGACGACCCGGAGGCCGAGATCGAGATCTTCGAGGACCTCGCCGATCTCCACTACCCCGAACTGGCGGTCTCCGCCGAGACCGGCACGGGTCTCGACCGACTCGGCCCGTGGCTGTTCGAGAAGCTCGAAGTGGTTCGGGTCTATACCAAGACACCCGGCAAGCCTGCCGACATGGAGCGCCCGTACACGGTCCATCGCAGCGGGACGGTCCACGACGTGGCCGATCTGATCCACCACGAGATCGCCGAGTCGCTGCGATTCGCCCGGATCTGGCGGGACGGCATATACGACGGTCAGCACGTCGGGGCAGACCTCGAGTTGGCGGACGGCGATGTCCTCGAACTACACACCTGAGGAGTCACCCGTTGTTCCTCGCTGGAGATCAGACGAACGAGAGACGAAGAGGGCCCTGCAATGAACCTTGATGCAAGCACCATCGAGGAGTACTTCGAAGCCGCCGGCGAACGCGGCGACGACCTCAGGAAGATCGATCGTGTCATCACCGAGACGGCACCGGGTCTGGCTCGTCGGCTGTTCGCTGGGCGCAGCGTCACCATGATCGGGTACGGGGCGATGGAGTGGGCGCAGACCTCCGACTCGGCGGTCTGGCCGCTGATCGGGATTGCTCTCAAGAAGCACCACATCAGCGTCTATGTGGCCGCTCGCAAGAACGGCGAACCGCTGGCCGAGCGCTACCAGGACCGCCTCGGCAAGACGCGCAACGGGAAGAACTGCATCAGGTTTCGACGAGTCGACTCGATCGACCTCGAGGTCTTCGCCGAGGCGGTGCGTGACGCCGTGGAGTGGGGCGAGCACCAGCAGGAGCTGTTCGAGAGGCGCTGCGCCCGCCCTGTGTGACGGCCATGTGACACGGGACTCTGTGCGCGGAACGAGGAATGTGTACGTTCGCGAAATGAGCATTCGCACCCTGACAGCCCTGACCATCGTTCTCGCACTGACCCTGGCGGCGTGCGGTGACGACACGGGAGAGTCGACGACTTCATCGTCGGACCCAACCTCCACGACGTCCGCACCGACCACCACACGCGCCCCGACGACGACCGACGCACCGACCACGACCACTGCTGCTGGAGGCCAAGCCGTAGACGTGTATTTCTCGGTCGACGGCGACGACTGTGCGGCAGTCGAGGCGTTCGAACGGACGGGACCCGACGGCGCCGACGCGCTGGAGCTGGCATTCGGGGAGCTGCTGGCCGGCCCAACTGGCGAGGAGGAGTCTGCGGGGGCGGGCTCGTTCTTCTCGGCCGAGACCGCTGACGCCGTCCGTGCCGTGAACCTGTCCGACGGTGTGCTCACCGTCGACTTCTCCGACATCCGATTCCTCAACAACGCCTCGACCAGCTGCGGGAGCGTTGCGCTCCTCAGCTCGCTGAGCTCGACCGCGTTCCAGTTTCCCGAAGTCGAGCGGGTTCGGTTCACGATCTGGGAGAGCTGCTCGCTGTTCTGGAACTGGCTCCAGACAGAATGCAGCGAGGTGACCCGTGACGGGACAGTCCCGACGCCGGTCGATGTCGACGCCCTGGCGAGCGGATCCGGATGCACCCCGGGACCGGGGGATCTGCCGGACGGGAGGTGGTTCGGCTACGTCACCGACCCGAGCGCAGACGAGCTCGCGTTCGACCTGGCCTGCTGGTTCAGTGGAGCGGGAGCCATAGAGGCGACGCTCGAGGACGGCGAGGAATCCCCGCCACCGAACGACTACTACATCCGGAACACCTCGACCGAGACACGGACGATCCCGGTCGCATCCGACCTCTCGGTGCAGTGGCTCCCCCCGGACGACATCGTCACCCTCACCGACATCGATTACACCGATTGGGTCGAGATCCGTCCGGAGCGCGACTGGCTCCCCGGCGTGTGGCTCGAGGTGGAAGACGGCGAGGTCGTGACGATCGAGGAGCAGTATCAGCCCTGAGCTCCGCCCGGCCTTCTCGGTACGATTCGACCGGTGACAACCGCACGACGCGCGCCCCTGCCCCGGGCGACCTGGCTCACGGCCGGGGCCGTGGTCGCACTGCTGCTCTCGGTGTCGGCGCGATACGGCTTCCACCGCGACGAGCTCTACTTCATCGTTGCCGGGCGGCGGCTCGATTGGGGCTTCGTCGACCAGCCTCCACTCACACCGCTTGTCGCCAGGATCGCCGAGACGGTGGCTGGAACATCACCCACGGCCCTCAGAGTCCTGCCCGCCGTCGCGATCGGCGCCGTTGTTCTGCTGGCCGCTTCGATGGCCCGAGATCTCGGAGGCGGACGTCGAGCACAGGTCTTCGCAGGGATCGCAGCAGGCGGCTCCGGCGTGGCACTCGCCGTGGGTCATCTCCTCAGCACGACGACCTTCGACTACCTCCTGTGGACGCTGGCGAGTTGGATCCTGATCCGCATTCTCGGCGGCGGTGACACCAGCTGGTGGCTGGCCCTCGGCGCAGTCATCGGAGTCGGCATGCTCAACAAACACCTCATCGGCGTGTTTGCGGTTGCGCTGCTGATCGCCCTTCTCGCCACCCCCCAGCGGCGCCTCCTCGCTAGCCGCTCGCCCTGGATCGGAGTTGCGATCGCTGTGACGATCGCGCTCCCGAACCTCGCCTGGCAGGTCGCCAATGACTTCCCCCAGTTGGAGATGTCGGCGGCGCTGGCAGAACGGAGCGACGGTCCGGTCGCCTTCGTCCTCGAACAGATCGGGCTGCTCTCGATCGTCCTGGCCGTTCCTGCCGGCGTCGGGCTCTGGCACTTGCTGAGAAGCGCACACTTCGCACCCTGGCGTCCGATCGGACTCGCTTTCCTTCTCCTGTTCGCCTTCTTCCTGATCGCCGGAGGCAAGTCCTACTACGTCGCCCCCATGTTCCCTGTGCTGCTCGCAGCTGGATCGCTGTGGGTCGAACGGCTCGGAAGCGCCGGCCGTAGGGTGATGATCGGGGCGAGCGCGGTCGGCATTTCGGTCGGGATGTTCATCGCGCTCCCGCTCCTCCCGCCGTCGTCGATGTCGGTGCTGGACGCCACCGGCGAGTTGGGCGAAACGGTTGGATGGCCCGAGCTGGTCGAGCAGGTGTCGACCGTGTACGAATCGATCCCGATCGCCGAGCGTGACGACGTGGCCATATTCACCAGCTCATATGGAGAGGCGGGCGCGATCGATGTTCTCGGCCCGAGCCTGGGACTGCCCAGCGCGGTCAGCGGACACAACAACTACTGGTTGTGGGGCCCTCCGAACGATCACGGCCCGGTCATAGGGGTCGGGGCCACTGGTGACGTGATACGGCGGATATGCCCAAACCCGACCCAGGCCGGGAGGATCTCCAACCCCTACGACGTCCAGAACGAGGAATGGGGACTTCCGATCTACCTGTGTATGGAACCTCGGCGCCAGCTCGCCGAGATCTGGAACGACGTCAAGCACTTCAGCTGATCGGGGCAACACATCGACCGGTCGCTGCCGACGTTGCGATGCCGATGCAGCCTCCTTCTAGGTCGGGATGACCACACCCTCACAGGAAGCGATCAACAGGGCGAGGACGATCGCGAGCACGGCACGGCGCATCTCTTCCCGGTCGGCAGCCCGACTCCGGAGTCAATGGGTCCCGCCGAGAACTCCGATCGAGGCGAGACGTAGGCGCCTCGAGGATCTCTAGGCTCGA
>CBDTXZ010000237.1:0-4308 GCA_965364515.1 uncultured bacterium | reverse complement strand
CGCCCCGGAAGGCGTCGATGGATTTCCAGCACCGGATGGCCACCTCCTGGGTGACATCGGCGGCGATCTCGGGGTTGCCCAGCAGGCGGAGCGCCAGCGTGTACCAGGAGTTTCGATGCCGGCGGACGAGCTCTGAGAAGGACTCGACATCCCCACCGGCCGCCCGGATCACCAACTCGTCATCCGAGGGGAGCTGCGGGGAGACGAGCGTCATCCGACCCGCTCGAAGGTCGCGGTCACGTAATCCCGGTCACCGTCGCTGATCCGGGCCTGAGGGCGATCGCCCGACTCGTCCACGAAAACGCCAACCGCAACCGACGGCAGCAGCGGAGCCCGGTACCGGAACTTGGCCGAGGCCACCGGGCCGGTGGCCTGCAGGATCCAGGCGCTCTGAAGGAGACCGTGGACCACGACACCGGGCAGACCCGCAGCAACCGCGGTGTCGTGATCCCAATGCAGCGGGTTGTAGTCCCGAGATGCCCCCGCATACTTCACGAGGTCCCGGCGGCTCGCGGTTCGGACCAATGTGGCATCGTCGAACGAGCCGTCGCCGGCGACATCCGGGCCCGGCTCGGACCGCTCTTCGTGTCCCGACGCAGCGGACTCCGATCCCGAGAGTACGAAGGTCGACTCACCTTCGCAGAGGGTCCCGACTTCGTCCGACACGTTCATCGAGAAGCCGAGGAAGGCGACCCCGCCCCGCTCTCGGAGCTTGGAGACCTTTCCCAGGACGGTGACCTGTTTGGTGTACTCGAACGGGCGATGCCAGGCGAACGACTGGTCCCCGTGGATCACACCGTGGTTGTGAGTCGAGAGGTCCGGATCACCGAGCAGCGCCGGAGCCACCGCAAAGAGCAGCGCTCCTGCCAGGCCGGGCGGAGCCTCCGAACGCCACCGTTCGGGGGCATCGGCGGTCGCCTCGATGAAGTCTGCGACCTTCTCGGGGTCGAGTCGGTAGTGGATCGGGCCGTATTCGCGGCCGGTGATGTCAGCGAGCGCCATGTCTGCTGCACGCTACCAACTGATACCCCGGGGCGCCGAGAAGGCGGGACCAATCGATCCCGCCCTCGTCGCCAGGCCCAGACTCCGCGCCTCGCGGCCGCACTCTACGCCTCGCTCGCGGGGCTCGCCTCGAGACTGTTGGTTCGTTCTCGAACATTGAAGAGCCCGGGGTGGCCCCGGGCTCTCTGTCTGATGTGAATCTGCCACCGGCCGGCGTGTCACGGGCTCGCCGTGATGCGCCGCAGGTGAGGCAGACTCGCCCTACCTGGTTTCCCGGTGGGCGGTGTGGGTTCGACACCAGCGGCAGAACTTCTTCAGCTCTAGCCGGTCTCTGGTGTTCGATTTGCTCTTCGTGGTCACGTAGTTGCGACGCTTGCACTGCTCGCACGCCAACGTGATCGGCGGTCTCTTGTCACTTGCCATTATGGACTCACTTCGTTTCGTCGTTTTCGGTGATCAGTTATCGGTTGTCGGTCTCGTTCTCTTGCTGCCAACCAAACCGATGACCGAAAACCGACCACCGACAACAAGCGGGCGACAGCCCGCCCCCTACTTGTTGATCTTGGTGACCCGGCCGGCACCAACCGTCCGACCACCCTCACGAATCGCGAACCGCAACCCCTCATCCATCGCAATCGGATTGATCAACTCAACCGTCATCTCAGTGTTATCCCCCGGCATCACCATCTGCGTCCCCTCCGGCAACGTCACATTCCCCGTCACATCCGTCGTCCGGAAATAGAACTGCGGCCGATACCCAGAAAAGAACGGGTTATGCCGCCCACCCTCTTCCTTCGTCAAGATATACACCTGCGCCTCAAAATCAGTATGCGGCGTGATGCTCCCCGGCTTGGCCAACACCTGACCACGCTCAACATCATCCTTCCCAATCCCCCTGAGAAGCACCCCAACATTGTCACCGGCCTGACCCTGATCCAACAACTTCCGGAACATCTCAATCCCCGTCGCCGTCGACTTCTGAGTCGCCCGAATCCCAACGATCTCAACCTCTTCATTCACATTGAGAACACCCTGCTCGATCTTCCCAGTCACAACCGTCCCACGACCAGTAATCGAAAACACATCCTCGATCGGCATCAAGAACGGCTTCGCCGTATCCCGATCAGGCTCAGGAATAAACGAATCCGCCGCCTCCATCAACTCCATGATCGCATCCTGATTCGGCTCATCCCCCTCCAACGCCTTCAAGGCGCTGCCCTTCACAACCGGAATGTCATCACCAGGAAACTCATACTCAGTCAGAAGATCTCTCACTTCCAACTCCACCAAATCCAACAGCTCCTCATCATCAACCATGTCCGTCTTATTCATAAACACCACAATCGACGGCACCCCAACCTGACGAGCAAGAAGCACATGCTCACGGGTCTGCGGCATCGGACCATCCGTCGCAGCCACCACCAAAATCGCCCCATCAACCTGAGCAGCACCCGTAATCATGTTCTTGATGTAATCAGCATGACCCGGCATATCCACATGGGCATAATGACGATTCGCCGTCTCATACTCCACATGAGAAATCGAAATCGTGATCCCCCGCTCACGCTCCTCCGGAGCCTTATCAATATTCTCAAACTCCGTGAACACGTTCTGACCACCAACACGCTCAGCCAACGTCTTCGTGATCGCCGCCGTCAACGTCGTCTTCCCATGATCAATATGACCCATCGTGCCAATATTCACATGCGGCTTCGAACGATCGAACTTTGCCTTACCCATGGTGTTTCTCCCTCTCCGGGTCTGCGGTCACTCGCCTCGACGGCTTGCGACGATTTCTTCTGAGATGTTGTTTGGAACGTCCTGGTACGAGTGGAACTGCATGCTGTAGTTCGCCCGTCCCTGGGTCTTGGAACGCAGGTCGCCGACGTATCCGAACATCTCGGACAGCGGCACGAGCGCCTTGACCACCTTGACGCCGGTGCGGTCGTTCATCGACTCGATCTGACCACGGCGTGAGTTGAGATCGCCGATGACCTCACCCATGTAGTCCTCGGGAGTCGTGACCTCGACCTCCATCACCGGTTCGAGCAGTTTGACGCCGGCCTTTCGGGCGCCTTCCTGGAGTGCCATCGAACCTGCGATCCGGAAGGCCATCTCCGAGGAGTCTACGTCGTGGTACGAGCCGTCCACCAGGGTGACCTTGAGGTCGACCAGCGGATACCCGGCCAGGACGCCGTTGTCGAGTGCGTCCTCGACACCGTTCCCGACCGACGGAATGTACTCGCGCGGGACACGTCCGCCCTTGATCGCATCGATGAACTCGAAGCCACCGCCGGGACCGGTCGGTTCGAGATCCAGGATGACGTGGGCGTACTGCCCCTTACCACCGGTCTGCTTGGCGTACTTGAGATCGATCTTCTGGATCGGGCGCTTCAGCGTCTCGCGGTACGCGACCTGCGGCTTGCCGACGTTGGCGTCCACCCTGAATTCACGGAGAAGGCGATCGACGAGCACCTCGAGATGCAACTCGCCCATGCCGGCGATGATCGTCTGCCCCGTCTCTTCATCGGAGCGGACGACGAAGGTCGGATCCTCCTCGGCGAGCTTCTGCAACGCCTCGGAGAGCTTCTCTTCGTCAGACTTGGTCTTGGGCTCGATGGCCACCGAGATGACCGGCGCCGGGAACGTCATCGACTCGAGCTGGATCTCGTTGTTCGAATCCGACAGCGTGTCTCCGGTCTTCACGGTCTTGAGCCCGACACCTGCGACGATGTCGCCGGTGTAGATCGCGTCGATGTCCTCGCGAGTGTTGGCGTGCATGCGAAGCAGACGACCGACACGCTCCTTCTTGCCGTTCGTCGTGTTGATGATGGTGTCGCCCTTGTTCATCGACCCCGAGTAGACCCGGAAGTAGGTCAGCTTGCCGACGTGCGGATCAGACATGATCTTGAACGCGAGCGCCGAGAACGGCTCGGAGTCATCGGCCTTCCTGTCGATCTCCTTGTCTTCGTCGCCGGGCTTGAAGCCGGAAACGGGCGGGAGGTCGAGTGGGCTGGGCAGGTAGGCGACGACTGCATCCAACAGGAGCTGCACGCCCTTGTTCTTGAATGCCGAGCCACAGAACACCGGCGTGAACTCGTGGGCGAGCGTGCCTTTTCGGACACCCTCCCTGAGCTGCTCCGGGGTGAGGTCGCCGTTCTCGAAGAAGGCTTCGAGGAGGTGCTCGTCGACCTCTGCAACCGACTCGACGAGCTCGGACCGGTACTGGGCAGCGCGCTCGGCGAGCTCTTCGGGGATCTCGGTGATCTCCCATTCCTTGCCCATGTCGTCGAGCCAGATCTTGGC
>CBDTXZ010000236.1:0-4313 GCA_965364515.1 uncultured bacterium | reverse complement strand
GGCCAGCCGGATGACCGCTCCGACCACCTCGAGAACGAACGCCAGGACGGCGAGCGCCGCGTCGGCCGTGCGGGGCCAACGAGCGAAGGGTCCCTGGCGGGGACGACCTGGTTGTCCTGCGGGGACGGCTACCTCTGATGGAGTGCGGGGCACCATCACCAGATGATGACACAGAGACTGCCGCCGTGAAGGTTCGCTGAGCGCATGGGTTCGAGGCTATGCGGTTCAGCCGGTGCCGGCGCCGGGCCGCAGGTGGAATCCGTGCTCGACAATGTGGTGGAGAAGCTGCCCGTCGAGGTCTGGCCTCTCGATGTCATACGGGGCCGAGTAGCTCGGCCGGTGCATCCTTCACGCCGTCCAGCAGTTCTTGGCCATCACCGATGGATTCTCCACGACGCCCCCGGGGCGGCTCATGGGGCGCTCGGTGTCGTCTCTCGTCCCGTCGTCGCGCCGGTCGCAGAAGGTGAGTACTCCTGTTCGTCGAGAAACCCCAGGACGCGATCGTCGATCAGATCGGGCATCTGCACGTTGAGGAGATGCCCGCAGCCCTCCACGAGCTCGGTCCGGACGTGAGGGATCGAAGCGGCGGCTCGGTCCAAGGCGGCGCGTGGGTCGTAGATGATCTCGCGGTCGCCGATCAGCACGAGAACGGGAGCCTGGACCTTGCCGAGCGCAGTGTCGCTGAACACGTCGGGGAAGACCGACCGTTGCTGGTATCGGAAGTGCTTCAAGCCGGCGGCCATCACCCGCACGAGCCGGTCGTCGACCGCGACGTCCGACCCGAGGATCGCCCGAAGGGCTCCTTCTGCCGTCCATGCCGGTGGCCGCAGCCGGAGAGCGAGCTGTGTCTGCCACGAGAAGGATGCAAGCGACGCCGCCGGAGCGAGCAGGGCGGCAGCCGTCGTCCGCTCGGGGTTCATGACACACAGATTGAGGGCGATCCATCCGCCTTGGGACGAGCCGACGAGGCTCGCGCGTTCGATCTCGAGACCGTCGAGGATGTCGGTGAGCCAGGCGGCGTAGTCGTGTCGATCGATCATCGCCTTGGTCTGCGTTCCGCCACCGGGTCCCGCGACGAAATCGAGTGCCACGATCCTCCGGTGGTCGGCAAGTGCGGCGACGTTCGGATACCACTGAAGCGCTCCAATGCCGGTGGCAGCCGGCAACAAGAGCGATACCGGTGTGTCGGTCGGGCCGGAAACCACTGATTGGGTCGGGCCGAATCTCGTTGGGATGAGCCGTATCTCGTAGGGGGCGGTCCACAGCGTGAGAGCCTCGTGGTATGCGGTCAGGTAATCCCGATGTCCACGCTCGGTCTTCCAGTGGGCGAGTCTGAGTTCCACTGCCGACTCCGTTCCAAGCCGATTCAGGCTGTGTCATTCCCACGCTGTCTGTGAGTCGGCAGATGCGCCAGAGTCGAACGACCGAAGGAGGACAAGCGGTACTTGCGGCCCTGGTGTCACCCGGCCGGCTTCGGCAGCCTGGGCGTAGCAGTCCATGGAGGTCCTCGATGACGATCACTGCGAAGCGGTCGGTGGACGGCCGGGGAAAGACGATCACCACCTTCGTCGCGTTCTCTGCCGCCACCGAGCTGGAGAAGATGGCGGAGGGCGAGGAGCTCGAAGTCCTGACCGACGAGTTCGAGCCCTTCGAACACGACATCGAGGCGTGGTGCCTGCGACGAGGCCACGTGCTCCGCGAGTCCGAGCGGACGTCTGAGGGACATCGGTTCGTGATCGTGAAGGGGAGTGCGAACCGGCCAGGTACCAGTCTCGCAATGGTCATCTCCTCCGCAGGGCTCGAGGAACTGCTGTCCCCGCTCGGGTTTGCCCTCGGAGCAGCGCTCGAAGGGGTCGATGTGCACCTGTACTTCCAGGGGCCGGCGGTGAAGGTTCTGACGACCGGCTTCCAACCACGCCTCAGAGGGTGGGGGAGGTTGTTCACTCGCTTCGCCGCCGCCGGCATGGCGAAGTCGGGGCACGTCGCGCCGCGTGAGAAACTCGACCAGATCCGACAACTCGGAGGGAACCTCTACCTCTGCGGGGGCTCGATCCCCTATTTCAAGGTGAAGAGAGAGGATGTCATCTATCCCGATGTGCCGATCATCGAGTACCTGAGCTTCGTCCCGATCATGGAGGGGGCCGACATTCAGCTCTACATCTGAAAGGGGCGCTGTTCATCATCCCAGCGCCCGACCGGAGTTAGCCGATGCGCCGGTCCGACCGAGGTCGGATCGAGTGTCGTCGATGCCCTGGTGAACGGGGGCCCGTGAACCACGTCTGGCCACCGTTCGGTACATTCGGATCAAGAGCACGCGAGGAGGCGAGGAATGGTTCGAAAGGGTCAGCGAGTCGAGACACTCACCAAGAAGACCGGTCAGACCCCGAGGAGCGGTGTCGTCATCGATATTCGTGACGAGTTCTGTGACGTCGAGTGGGACGACGGTCACACGAGCACGATCACGATCTCGAATCTCGTCCCGAAGACGAAGTCCAAGAACCCGGCCTGATCGTCCGAAGAGGTCGATTCCGCCCCCGCCCGCTCACCGATCCCACGGTAGGCAACCCCGTTGCTGCGCCGAAGAGCCACTGGAGGTCGCCGACGACGGAGGCCATCGCCTCCACTTGGTCAAACGCGTCGCAACCGTCGGGTGCCTGCCGGCGGCCGCCGCTTGCTCAGCCCGGCAGCTTCGGTCAGTCGATCGTTTCGAGCCGAGGTCGATGCGTCGTTCGCGGACACGTGGTGAGAGCGCATCGATTCGTCCCACTCCTTTGAGGGAAATGAACTCGAGCCTCTCATCGTGAGTCCGAGTTCGATATGTTCGGAATGGGGGACGTCGACGGGTCGCGGCGAACGAGCCGACCCCAGGAAGGGAGAACCGATGAGACCATCGACAGTGCGGACGGCGCGCCTGATCGCAGCGCTGGCCATGTTGTTCGCGATGGTGCCGGGCGTGGCCGTTGCGAACGATGGATATCTGACGAGTGAGGCGCCGATGCTGGTGCTGGCCGATGACGTGCCCGAGGGTGCTTGGCTGGTGCCGATCGTCAGCAGTGGCGAGACCGTGACCGGCACGACGTTCTCGGGTATTCCCGACGGTGTCGGTTTGAGGCCGGGGCCCGACAAGAACACTGTGGAGGCATACGTCGCCCACGAGGAGACCACGGTTCCCTTCTTTGGAACCGCCGACTTCGTGAACGCCTCCGTGACCACCTGGGTGCTGCGCACCAACGGACCCAACCGTGGTGCCGTGCTCGATTCGGGCATCGCCCTTTCGTCCGACAACGGATACCTGCGCTTCTGCTCGGCGTCGATGGCCGGCCCCGCTGAGGGGTTCGACGACTACGTCTTCCTGACCGGTGAGGAGAGTGACGACATCGTTGCAGTCGAGCCCGGACAACCGTTCGAGGCGGACCCGGCGATCGCCCCGCTGCGCCAAGCCGGCCTGGCGGTTGCCGTCAACACCGATACAGGCGACTTCGATCACATCGACGGCATGGGTCGCCTCAACCACGAGAACACGATCGCTGTTCCCGGGTACGACGGGATCGTCATGCTGACTACGGACGACACCTTCAACGGCCCGTCTGCCCAGCTGTACCTGTACCGAGCAGACGATCAGGGGGCGGTGTTCGACGACACGGGCACGCTGTGGGCGTTCCAGGTGACCGCAACCGACGACGGACCGGTAGACCCGGCCGATCCGTACAACGACGCCAACGACTACCTCGACATCCGCCCCGGAGACGACTGGCAGGGTCGGTTCATCCCGGTGCCGGACGACATCGCCGACGGCGACACCGGAGTCGCGCCACAGGCTGCGCTGGAGCAGTGGTCGAACGAGAACAACGTGTTCCAGTTCATCCGTCTCGAGGACGCCGCGGTCGACAAGAACGACTCGAATGTGGTCTACGTGGCGGACACGGGCCGGAGCCGGGTGATTCCGGCTACGACGACGGGTCGCCTCGAGCGCGGTCCCAGTGGCACGGTCGGTTTCGCCGACAACGGGGCGATCTTCCGATTCGAGCTCGACGACACCGATCCCACCCAGGTGGTGAGCTTCTCGATGATGGCTCAGGGCGACGATCCGAATGCGGGCGCCTATGTGCCGTTCGTCAGCCCGGACAACATGGACACCTCGAAGAAGAGCCTCATGGTCCAGGAGGACGCCGACGATGCCCGCATCTGGATGCACGACTTCTCCAAGGGCGAGTGGACGGTGGTGGCGCACGTGGCCGACACCGACAGCGAGTCGAGCGGCATCGTCGATGCCTCACGATGGTTCGGTCAGGGCGCGTGGCTGCTCACCGTGC
>CBDTXZ010000235.1:0-4319 GCA_965364515.1 uncultured bacterium | reverse complement strand
CTTCGACGAACTCGACCCCGACGACCCGATCGTCAACACCGACACCGAATACATGGTCCAGATGGCCACCATCGGCTATCACATCCTCCACGGCACCCAGACGGTCGTGCTGACCGAGGACGCAGAGTACGAAGGTGAAGTGTTCCCCGCCGGGACCTACGAGTTCGAAGTGGACGGCCGCTACTGGACCGACTTCAACCGGATGCACCCGCTGGAAGGCCCCGCCCGTTCGCAGGCATGGTCAGGGACCGCCCACGGACTGTTCGGTGAGCTCGGTGTCGGAACCGTCACCCATTCGGCACTCCAGCTCGGCATGGCCCTCGCAGGTCTGTTCGCCGGCGTCGGCGCAACGACCCTCCTGGCAGGTGCAGGAATCATCTGGGCCACCGGCTCCAAAGATGAGTTCGACACCTTCGTCGAGAAGGCATCGACACCGGAAAAGGTGCAAGTCTGACAACCAGACCCTGAACCAACACAGAAGCGGAAGGACCCCCTCTCCCGAGGGGGTCCTTTTGCATTGCACCGGAGAGGTGATCGGCTGGTTCGGAACCACCGGGGTCTTGGTCCGGATCTCATGCGACTCGGCTGCGGGATCCCTCGGGGTGACAGTCTGCCCGCACCGTGATGCGGTCAAGAAGGCCGAGTCGGCTCTGACGCGCCGTACGATCGACCGATGTCATCAGCGCGAACTCGGATCAGAAGAGAGCCGCCGCCGTTTCGTCGAGGCATCGTCGTCTCGAACGAACGCATCACGCCTCGGCTCACCCGACTACGGATCTCGGGACCGGAACTCGCAGCGCTGAAGATCGACGAGCCCGCCGCAAGCGTCCGGCTCCTGGTTCCCGCTCCCGGCGATGACGATCTCGTCGTCCCCAGGTGGGATGGCAACGAGTTTCTTCGACCCGATGGATCTCGACCCATCATCCGCACGCTCACACCTCGGAGCCTGGCCGACGACACATTGACGCTCGAGATCGTGCTCCACGAAGGCGGCGCGCTGTCGGACTGGGCCACATCTGTCGAGGGCGGCGGGCACGTCGCGATTTCGGGAACGGGACGCGGTTACACCATCGATCTCGACGCTGCAGGATTCCTCCTGGCAGGTGACGAGTCTGCGATCCCTGCGATCAGCCAGCTCCTCGAGTGGATAGGCCCTGAGATCGACGTCGACGCGATCATCGAGATCGCCGACCCGAAGGGCCGGGCACCCTTGCCGTCGCACGCCAGGGCAACCATCTCATGGGTGGAGCTGCCGGCAGGAGCGCCGCCCGGAGAAGCATTGGTGGAAGCGGTGGAGACGGTCGACGTTCCCGACGGTTGGCGGGTGTGGGCTGCCGGCGAGGCAGCGGCCATGTTCCGCATCCGCAAACACCTCTTCGACACGCTCGGACTCGAGCGGCGACATGCCACCGTACGCGGCTACTGGAAACACGGGCGCTCGGGACCCGGCAGCGATTGACCCCTGAGGCGGGCGGACTCGAAGCGACGGAACAGTGACCTCCTCCCCTGGCCCGGGTTGGTTCCAACAGAGAAGATTCGGCCAGCCGAGCGAGGAGTCCCCATTGCCGTATCGCACCATCATCGAGCCGTTCCGGATCCACACCGTCGAGCCGATCGACTTCCCCGATGAGGCCCAGCGGAGGCAGGCGTTGGAGCGGGCCGGCTACAACCTCTTCGAGCTCCACGCCGATGAGGTGATCATCGACCTGTTGACCGACTCGGGCACCGGCGCGATGTCGACCTCACAGTGGGCCGGCATGATGCGTGGAGACGAGTCATACGCCGGAAGCCGATCGTTCTACCGCTTCCGGGATGCTGTCACCTCCATCACCGGCTTGAAGCAGGTGATTCCCACCCACCAGGGAAGAGCGGCCGAGCGGATCCTCTTTCAGACCGCAGTGGAGCCAGGCGACGTCGTTCCGAACAACACCCACTTCGACACCACTCGCGCCAATGTCGAGTTCCAGGGAGCGGAGGCGCGGGATCTGGTTGTCGGCGAAGCGCGTGACCACTCGTCTGAGTACCCGTTCAAGGGCAACATGGACGTCGACCGGCTCAGGGCGACCATCGACGAGGTCGGCCGCGAGCGGATCCCGATGGTGATGCTCACCGTCACGAACAACTCGGGTGGTGGCCAGCCGGTGTCCCTGGCAAACATGCGGGCGATCCGCGAGGTCTGCGACGAGCACGCCATCCCCTTCTTCCTCGACGCCTGTCGCTTCGCCGAGAACTCCTGGTTCATCAAGACTCGTGAGCCCGGACAAGCCGACCGGACACCCCGAGAGATCGCAGCGGAGATGTTCTCGCTGGTCGACGGCGCAACGATGTCCGCGAAGAAGGACGGGATGTCGAACATCGGCGGGTTCCTCGCGATGAACGACCCGCGGCTCGCGGAAGCCTGCCGGAATCTGCTCATCCTCACGGAGGGATTCCCGACCTACGGCGGGCTCGCCGGATACGACCTCGAAGCCGTTGCCCGGGGCCTCGAGGAGGCACTCGACCCCGAGTATCTCCGCTACCGCACCCGTTCGACCGCCTACCTCGCCGACAAGGTGGATCGCGCGGGCATTCCGATCATCAAGCCTCCCGGGGGCCATGCCGTCTACCTGGATGCAGCCACCCTGCTCCCTCACATCCCGCCGGAGCAGTTCCCTGCCCAGGCACTGGCGTGTGCGTTGTATCTCGAGGGCGGGGTGCGCGGTGTCGAGATCGGCTCTGTCATGTTCGGCAAGCGGCTGGAGGACGGCACCGAGGTCCCGGGCCCGAACGAGCTGGTCCGGCTGGCCGTCCCACGGCGAACGTATACCCAGAGCCACATCGACTACGTGGGTGAGGTGCTGATCTCAGTCGCCGAGCGCGCCCACGAGCTGTCAGGACTACGTCTGACCTACCAGGCCCCGTGGCTCCGTCACTTCACAGCGCGTTTCGAGCTCATCGGATGAGACCTCGCCTCGTGCCGTCGGAGCGGGCGAGCTCGCGAACCCATCCCTCACCGGCGATCGGCGGCGGGGCAACGCTCTCCGCCGCTGGTCGCTCTCGCTTGCCGGTGACGACTCGCGGCGGTCGCAGCACAAGCCCGGAGTCGATCGTCAACTCGCACGGTGCGCCTCAGCTGCACCCCGCGACGGAGCATTCGATCCATCCCATTTGACCCAGCATGAGGTGAATGACCTCGAATGCAAACCACTCGTACCTGTTCGGGAATCCCTGATCGTTCAATTCACGTTGGTACACGCCGAGGTCGAAGAACAGCACGTCCTCCTCATGACCAGCGACCCGAAGCTGCACCGAGACGCCCTGGTCGAACGAGCGGTGATAGGAGAGATTGCCGTATGCGACCGAACCGTTGGGGGTCGTTGTCGACGAAGGTGATCCCCAGCCCCAACCGGTCGACAGGGTCGAAGTGAAATCGTCCGGCTCCACATGGATGGGTAGTTGCCGATAGTCGGCAGCCACACGCCCGAATTCGATCGCGAGACGAGACTCTTCGAGCCCGTCTACCGCCCTGGATACATACCACTGTGCGCTGATGCCCGGCTTGTAGCTGCAATCGGATTGACCGAACCCTTCGAAATCGAAGCGTGTGCCGGACTCGTACTGAGCAACCACCACGATGTCGTTCATCACCTGAGGCGTGAACCAGAGACACAACGAATCGCGCAGCAGATCGAACTGGTCGTCGGAGGAGCCATTGGCCCGCATCTCGAGCAATCGCCACCTTGCCTGGTAGTACCGCGCTCGTAGCTGCTCTTCTTCTTCGATCCATTCCGCCATGTCCTCTTCCGAGCCGAGAACGAAGCCTCCACCCAGGTCGGAAGGCTCTGCATCGGGTTCACCGGCTTCCGCATCGGGCTGTGCCGTCTGAGCCTCCAGCTCTCGGAGCTCGTCGGCGAGAACCTCGAACTCCGCCTGTGTTCGAGCCAGATCCGCCTCGGCAGCTCGAAGATCGGCGAGCACTTCGTCATAGTCGGCTGCCGGCACTGTCGAATCGAGCAGGAACCAGGATCCGCCGATCAGAAGCAGGGTGACAGCAGCAGCGGCTCCGGCGGTCCAGATCAACCGCCCCTTGCTACGAGTGGGCGGCAAGGGCGTCTTCCTCGCTCGGACATCGGAATCTGTCGTCACAGCGAGACATCCAGGCGACGGATCAGCCGACGGCGAGCAGGCGGATACCCGGACCAGCGCTCACCGTGCGACGCCGACATTCGAACGGGGGTTCGGCTCGGCGAGCAGGCCCTTGATTCTTCGATGGCGCATCACGCTGTGCGAACACGTCGGCTGGACAGCGAAGATCAGCGGGAGTGGGCAAGCGTCTTCTC
>CBDTXZ010000234.1:0-4402 GCA_965364515.1 uncultured bacterium | reverse complement strand
CGTGGCGCTGGTGTCGGAGACGTCGATGTCCACACCGGAGACCGCAGCGATGTACCTGCGGTACGCGTCGACCTCTCCGCCCTTGGATTCCAGCTCGGTGAGCACGACGTCGAAGCGCTTCACGAGCGCGGCGCGCTGGTCCCGCAGCTCGGTGACCCGATCGACGATGGAGAGCCGGACCTCTTCAGTGTCCTCGGCAGCTTCGCGCGCATGCTCGATGGCCCGTTCGAGCCGATCGGCGTCCTCCAGGTCCGCCGGATCGACCGGCGCCGACTCCGTCTCTTCGGCGACCTGCTGCACCTCGTCCGCTTTCTCCCGGGCCTCCTTCAGCTTCTCACGCGCTTCGTGTGCAGCGGCCGGGTCCGCCGTTCCCCGCGCCTCGTCGAGCGCCTCCTCGGCCTCCTCGGCCGCGTCCGCAGCTTCCTCGGCCACGTCGGCCAACTCTTCGACCTGCTCGACCTCTTCCCTCTGCTCGCGAACCTCGATCTCGAGCAGACTGATCTCGCGAACCTTGTCGCGCAGGATCGAAAACCAACCCTCCGCCTCCACAATCAGCTCGTCTGCGGTAAGCGGCTTGACCAGAAGCTCGAGGTGCTCGACGGGAATCTCGGGGTCCGAGACGGTTTCGGGTGCGGTGTCGGCCATGGCCGCCGCGGCGATCGCGAGGGAGAAGAGCGGGGCAAGAGCACGAACGAAGCGACTGCGCGAACATTGCATCGCCACCTCGGAAGACGTTGTTTCGCACTTCTGCTTCAGGATCATTAGGACCAGAATCCAACCACACGCTCGATCATCCAGAATGTCGCCAGAGACCCGATGCCGTAGGCGGGAACCCGCCAGGCCCAGGCCGGCGTCGGGATCGCCGTACGGCTGGCTGCGGCGGCCAGGACCAGACAGGCCCCTACGAACACCAGCTGCCCCGCCTCGACCCCCACGTTGAAGAACAGCAACGCCAGGGGGACGGCCGTGGCGGGCAATCCGATCTCGGTCAGCGCCCCGGCGAAGCCGAACCCGTGCAGCAACCCGAAGGTGAAGGCGACGACCCAGGGCCAGCGCTGCGTCAGCCCGGGTCGGCCTTGTTTCGCATGCACGATTTCACTGGCCACGAAGACGATGCTCAGGGCGATGATCGCCTCCACGGGCGTCTGCGGTACGTTCACGAAGCCGAGCGTCGCGGCCGCCAGCGTCAAGCTGTGCGCGAGCGTGAACGCGGTGATCGTCCCCACCAGACGACGCCGGCCTTCGACGAGGATCAGCAGCGCGAGCACGAACAGCAGATGGTCGATCCCTAGCAGGATGTGCTCGACGCCCAGACCCAGGTAGGTGCCGGCGACGTCGATCGCCGAGGGTGCGGTCTCGACCACGAACGACGGTTCGGCGGGGGAAAGCCGCGTCACCTGGGTCGTGCCGTCGGAACGTTCGAGGCGGACCAGCACGTCGGTCATCGTGGCACTGAGACCGTCGATGGCGACCGTCCGCCCGGTGAGTCCGCCCGTACAGGCGACCGACCAGCGCTCCGTGTGAGCCCCACCACTGAAATGGCTCGAGCGCGGGACCAGATCGCTGCAGTTCTTGGGCAACCGGGCGTTGAGGCTCAGTCGAAGGTCGCCCTTCGCCGGCACCTTCCACAGGACGTCGAAGCTCTCTGCGCCGGTTTGCTGCACCGCGAGATAGCCCGGACGCACCTCATGTGCCTCCGCGCCGGCCACGGCGCCGGCGAGAAGAAGCCCAGCGATCACGATCCGGGCGTGCTTCACCGACGTACCTCCGCCACTCTCGGCACCGGTTCACCCTCGACGGTTCCGGGCAACTCGATGCTGATGTCGTAACGCTCTCGCAGACGAGCGTAGAAGGCCTCGGTGGCTTCTTCGCGGCGAGCGTTGCGCCATTCCCGCTCCACCGAGTCACGGACCTCCGCCAGCGACGGGAGCGACCCCGGCTCTCGCTGGCGGATCAATACCAGATGCAGCCCGAATCCCGATTCCACAGGACCCGACCAGCGTCCGACGGGAAGCTCGGTCAACGCGGCTGCGAAGTCGCGACCGAACCGGTGCGCAACCTCGGTCTCGGCCACCTCGGTGAAGTCGCCGGGCAAGAGGAGGGCGTCGCCGAGGCCCGTCGGATCGACCTCCGAGCCGGTGCCATCGAGTCTCGCGAGAAGGGACTGGGCGTCTGCGACAGCCTGCTCGCCGCGCCGGTCCGGGTCGAGGTAGATCTGCTGGAAGGACACCCGCGTCGGCCGGCGAAACGCGTCGGCGTGCTCGTCGAGATAGGACTCGAGCTCTTCGTGGGTCGGCTCGGCATCGGCCAACAGGTCGTCGGCCAGGAACTCGAGCTTCTGACGCAGGCGGCGCCTCACGATCGTGTCGTCTCGGTCCAGTCCCATCGCCAAGGCCTCGCGATAGTAGACCTCCTCACGGATGTGGTTCTCGATCAACCCTGTCAACTCCTCCTCGGTCGGTGGACGCTGCCAGGTGCGCATGAAGATCTCGGTCAACTGCTCTATCCGACCGTTGGAAATCACGATGCGGTCCGTTGGCGCGTCTTCCGAGCCGCCGACCATGCCGAACAGCAAGAACAACCCGGCGCCCAACAGGAGGAAGTGAACCAGTGGCTCGCGTAGCAGTTTCATCTCAGCTCTCCTTGGCCATCCCGACTGCGTCGGCGCTCACGGCGTGTACCAGATCGGCGATGTGTAGGCCCGCTCCTGGATCGTCGACGGGTGCCCTTCGGGATGGGGGATCTTGAGCGCTACCGCGTCGTAGAGCGAGTGCCGCGGCGTTGGGATCTGGAGCACCCGCACGTAGTAGAACGCGGCCGCCGCGGGATCGAAGTCCGGATCGGTCCACACCGTCGCGAGCTGGGCGTCGCCGATCGTGTTGCTCCACATGGCCGTCGCCAGGTCCACGGTGTTTCCGACCGGCGTCACCGAGCCATCCGCGGCGACGGTGCGCTCATCGGCCAGGGCCACGTTGTAGATTTTCTCGTGCGGCATGCCGTCGGCGTCCACCCAGCCCTTGATCACCTGGATCCGGTCCAGGTTGGCGTGGTCCGGGTCCTTCATGGCGTGGATCAGGAACGAGGGCGCGCCACTCTCACCGCGGGACGGCAGGTCGCTGCCCATGGTCACGCCCTTGGCGTAACCGATCTTCGCCAGGTCGCCGGAGCCGGCGTCGCCTGCATCGAAGTTCCAACCGCCGAAGAAGCGGACCTGCAGCCGGGGGCCGGAGGTGGCGTAGGTCTCCCGGCGCCGGAACGCGTCGAAAATGGCGTCACGGGTGTTTTCCTCTGCCCAGACCGCCGCCAGTCCCGAGGCGCCCATGTCGAAGCCGTAGGTGTTGGGGGGTACCACTACCTTGGAGGGGTCGAAGCGGTTCTCGGGGGTCGAGTCGAGAGCCATCTTGCCCCAGTGGTTGGCCTCCTCGGCCGAGCTCAAGCCGGTGTGGGAATCGGTGGAGCCGATCAGGCCGAACTTGTACGGGTTGATCCCGATCCGGGCCTCGATCGCCAGACCGCGCATCAGCGCCGTCCGGCTGTAGTCGCCGACCTGAGCCGCGCGCTCCGAGTTCTCCTCCAGGTACTTGCGGTCCGCCTCGGAGAGCTCGCCCAGGAACGCCTCACCGAAGACGCTGGTCTCGGCGGCACCGCCGGTCTGGATGAGGTGATCGTAGGTCTCGAAGTCGGCGAACTCGTCGGTCGGCGACAGGTTGGGGTGGGTCTCGGAGTCACCCTTGATCTGGGTGGTCTCGACGACGGTCTCCCAGCGCATCCGCGTCTCGGCGTAGGCCCGGTCGATCGGAGAGCCGTCGCTCTTGGCCAGCGAAAACATCAGGCCCTTGCTGATATTCTGGTTGTGCGGGATCGCGACGAAGTCGGCGCCGGTGGCCTTGGAGGTGGTGTCCAGCCACGCCCACAGATCTTCGGGCTTGTCGCTGTCCATCAAGCTGAAGGGAAGATAGCGCTCGGCGGTCTCGCCCCCCTGACGCTGAAAGATCACCCGGTGGAGGTTCGCTCCGTCCGGAATCGAGCTCCATTCCCAGCCGACGAACGTCGTGAACTTGCCCGGCTCGTTGTGCCGCTCGGCGGCGTCGATGATCTCCTGCCAGATGCTGCCTTTCACCACTTCGTTATTGACGTCGGCGTACGGCTGGTTGGTGTTGACCGACGCGATGGCTTCGGCGAAAGCCTTGGTCGGCTCTCCGGCGTCGGCGTAGGCCTTCCAGCGCTTGCCGGTCTTGGTGTTCGCTACCGCCGGATCACCGTCGAAGATCTTCTTGATCGCCCCCATGTACTCCGCGTGGTCCGCGACCACCAGGAAGTCCAGCGGCCAGCTGCGGAACACCTTGGCCCGGTGGTAGGGATGCACCACCGGCAAGCCCTTGGCGTAGCGGTAGGCGGTGTC
>CBDTXZ010000233.1:0-4472 GCA_965364515.1 uncultured bacterium | reverse complement strand
TTGCGACCGCTCGGGGCGAGCTGATCGCCCTCGCGGATTGAATCGGCGGACGTGCACGTGGACGCCCGCGGTCTGAGAGCGTGTGTGTCGCTCTGCCAAGGGACTGCAGTGGCGGAGTGGCCGGCGGTGGCGACGTTCCAGTCCGACTGTGAGCTGCTTGCGAGGTCCGCCAGAGAGATTGGCGCTACGACCTGAGAGTGGTCCCATGTCACAGTTCATTGCCGGCAACCACAGTGTCAAGGCCGTCGCGAAGCATCGGTACGCGTCGGAGCGACGCACGGTCGAGCGTGAGGATGACACCACAGATCTTGCATCGACCGGCAATCGTGAGGCGAATATCGGTCAGGCGTGCAGTTGCGGCTGCAGTCGTGTTCAGAGGGTTCTGAGCGCGCTGACCGTCCTCCCTCGTCCGGCGCGCCTCCTGTGAGTGATCGTCGAACTCACTTGCAGGACAGGGTTGATGTGTGGAGGGGGTCGATACCGGTGAGGGACTTGAAGGCTGCGGACAACTGGTCGCATTGCTCGCGGATGACCCAGATGTTTTTGAAGGGTTCCTCATCGTCCATCAAGCCCCATGCCACGACTTCTGCCGCCTGCTCCTGTCCCTGGAGCCACCAATCTGCGTCCGCGTCGCGCCACGCATCCAGTCCGCGATCCTCTGTGAACGCCTCGACGGTGTGCACCGGCAGATACTCGAACGACCAGGCGTGGGCGAGTTCGTGCAGGATCGTGTGGATCGGTTCGATGCGCCCGTCTCCTTGATTGCAGACATCGAGCTGCTTGTCGCTCTGGCGGTAGTAGCCCAGATACCCTCCGCAGTCCTCCATGCTGGCGTGGAACTCGATGGCGATGTCGGGGAGCGGCAGGTTGGCTTCGGCGAAGCGATCGATCGCCCACTCCGCCATGGAGTGCTGGGCTTCGGTCCCTCCGCTGATGGTGATCGAAGGCTGAGGAGCCTCGCCGCGCATTGCTCCGTCGCCGTCGTTAAGAGCTGCTCCAGTCTGACCGAGAACTGCGAGACAGAATGCTGTCACGAAGGCTGCCGTTCTGATGAGAGTGCGTGTGATGCGTGTCATGAACGCACCGTCCGCTGAGCCGGTTCACGGCTACGAAGGAGCCACTGAGGACTGGGTGAGTCGTGACCATGAGCCCACTAAGCGGCTACTAACCGGCGTCGTGAACCCTTCCACGGATGGCAGTTCCTACCCCAACGTTTGGAGGGCAATCTCCGGGTCGTGGCCCTAGGGTCCCGTCGATGGCGATCAGGCTTCTCGGTCCACTCGAAGTCGATGGACTCGAGCGACGGCGTCTCGGTGGCCCGCAGCAGCGGGCGGTCCTGGCGCTGCTGGCGATTCGCCCGAATGAAGCGGTGAGAGCCGAGAGGCTCATTCAGGAGATCTGGGGAGACGACGCGGCGCCGAACGCCAAGAAGACCCTGCAGGTCTACATCTCCGGTCTCCGCCGGGCTCTGGCCGGCCGAAACGAGAAGATCACGACCGTGGGAGGCGCCTACAGGCTCGACATCGACGCAGTCGACGTCGATGTCCTCCAGTTCGAGTCGCTGATCGGCCGGGCCGAGTCCACCGAACCGGAGACCGAGCGTTTGGCCCTCCTGGGGGCGGCCGGTGACCTCTGGCGAGGGCCGCCGTTCACGGACCTCCCCGATCTCGAAACGCTCGCCTCGGAGAGCAGGCGTCTCGAGGAGTTGCGGCTTCACACCGTCGAACTCGAAATCGCGGCCGAACTCGTGACTTCAGACCCGGCTCCGATCGTCGGGCGGCTTCACGTGCTCGTTGCCGAACACCCCCTTCGTGAGCGGCTTTCCGCCCTCCTGATGGAGGCGCTGTATCGGTCGGGGAGGCAGGCGGAGGCGCTTCGCACGTACAGCCGGCTTCGGGCAGTCCTCGCCGCCGAGTTGGGGATCGAGCCGGGCGTGTCCGTGCAAGAACTCGAGCTTCGCATCCTGCAGCAGGATCCCTCCCTGCTGAACGCTCCGACGACACACGCCCCCGGATCGGTGATCCGCGGCTACGAGCTGATCGAAGAGATCGGCTCGGGGGCGTTCGGCCTGGTCTTCAAGGCCCGGCAGATCGCCATCGATCGCGAGGTGGCGCTCAAGGTGATTCGGCCGGAGTTCGCCTCACAACCGGAGTTCATCCGGAGGTTCGAGGCCGAGGCGCAGGTGGCGGCCATGCTCGAGCACCGGAACATCGTGCCGCTTTACGACTTCTGGCGCGATCCGTCCGGCGCATACATGGCCATGAGACTTCTGCGTGGGGGAACGCTCGAGGAGTTGGCCCGCCCCCGCCCTGTTGGTGAGGTCCTCGACGTCGTCGATCAGGTCGCTGCTGCCCTTGCAACCGCACACGCCAATGGCGTCATCCACTGCGATCTCAAGCCGGCCAACGTGCTCCTCGAAGACGGCGTCGCCTATCTCTCAGATTTCGGGATCGCAGCTGTCGTCGCCGATACGGATTCGATCCCCGCACGGCACTCGGAGTACGCGGCTCCCGAGGTTCGCAGGGACAGCGCTCCCAGCGAACGGTCGGACGTGTGGGGCTTGGGTGCGCTCGCTGCTGATCTTCTCGGAGACGGCATCGACGACGCCGTCGGAACCGTCATCGATCGTGCGATGGCATCGGAGCCGGCGACGCGATATCAGTCGCCACTCGAATTCGCCGCCCAGCTCCGCGCTGCTGTCGACAACGTGGCTCCCGAGTGGAACGACCGACCGCTGGCGAACCCGTATCGAGGGTTGGGCGCATTCCAGGAGTCCGAAGCAGACGTCTTCTTCGGTCGGGCCGCCATGGTCGAGTCGCTCGTCGATCAGGTGACGGCTTCCCGATTCACGGCCGTGGTCGGCCCGAGCGGGAGCGGCAAGTCTTCTGTCGTGCGGGCTGGTCTGCTGCCGGCGCTCCGGTCGGCGCAGCCCGATTGGCTCATCGTCGATCTGATTCCTGGCCGGTATCCGTTCGATGAGCTCGTCGGCGCGCTCGATCGTGTCGCGAGCAGGCCGCTCCCGGGCCTCGCCGCCAGGCTGCTCGAGTCTCCCGGCGAGATCGTGCCCACCGTGAAATCGATGCTTCCGGCGGGGAGTGAGCTGGTGCTGGTGGTCGACCAATTCGAGGAACTCTTCACGCTGCTCACCGACGACGAGGAGCGCGACCTGTTTCTGGAGCTGGTCGCAGCGGCGTCGCTGGATCCCGACAGCTCCGTTCGGGTCGTGGTGACGCTGCGCGCCGACTTCTTTGGTGCCCCGTTGTCGCACCCGACGGTCGCCGAGCTGTTTCAGGATCAGTCCACTCCGATTGCGCCCATGTCCCCAGAGGATCTGGAGCAGGCAATCGTGCGTCCCGCTCAGTCGGTGGGCGTATCCGTCGAGCCGGGTCTCGTTGTCCAGCTCATCAGCGATGTGGTGGATCGGCCGGGCGGGCTGCCACTGATGCAGTTCGCGCTCACCGAGCTCTTCGAGAATCGGGATGGGCAGGCGCTCACGCTGGAGCGGTATCAACAGCTCGGTGGGCTTGCCGACGCACTCGGCGCACGCGCCGAGGCGGAGTACCGACGACTCGGCGATGACGATCGATCCGCCGCCCGAGGTCTCTTCCTGAGATTGGTGACGATCGGCGAACGTGACACTCGGCGCCGGACGCCGGTCGACGAATTGGAGGACGCATGGGGTGCGGCCACCGTCCGAAGGGTGCTCGATGGATTCGACCGAGCGAGGCTCCTTTCGTTCGATCACGACCCGATCACCCGCATCCCGACCGTGGAGGTCGCGCACGAGGCGCTCTTCACGGCCTGGGAGCGTCTCAGCGAGTGGCTCGAGGACAACAGAGATGCGCTGCGCTCGCACCGGCGTCTTGCGCAAGCCGCCGGTGAGTGGGAGTCGGCGGGGCACGACGAGAGCTTCCTGGTGCGGGGAAGTCAACTCGCAGAGATCGAGGATCTCGCTCGAGACGATGCCATGCATCTCACCTCTACCGAGTCGAGGTTCCTCCACGCCAGCCTCGCCGAACGAGATGCGATGCGCCTCGCCGAGGAACAAGAACTCGAGCGAGAACGGAGAATCAACCGTCGTCTCAGGGTCTCTATCGCCGGTGTGGTAGCGCTCGCCGTGCTGCTTGGAGTATCGGGTCTGCTGGCCTTCAACGCCAGCCGTCAGGCCGCTGCGGAACGTGACGCCGCCTACTTCGCTCAGCTCATCGGTCGTTCGACCGACCTCCAGGACACGCAGACCGATTTGGCGCTGTTGTTGGCAGCGGAGGCGTATGCCCAGGACCCGGGTTTCGAGTCGCAGCGGGCGCTGCTCGGTGCACTGCGGAACGTGGACGGCACCGTGGAGGTGTGGGAGGCGCCGCGGTTCCCCTTCGTTTCGTTCGGCGGTTGTTACGAGATCGAAGGGCCGGGCCAGATCGTCGCACAGCCGAACCAGTTCGTGAATGGGACGCCCGAACCAGGTGGAGAGATCG
>CBDTXZ010000232.1:0-4476 GCA_965364515.1 uncultured bacterium | reverse complement strand
CGAGGTCGGATCTCCAGGCGCCGAAGCCTCGGCCGGTCCGGGTGTCGGAGCTCGATGTCTCAGAACTCGAAGGCCTGGCCTTCCAGGACCCTCGATTCGCCCACGTCGTGTGCCGATGTGAGTTCGTGACCGAAGGTGAGATCGCCGATGCCATCGACCGGGGCGCCCGCACTCTCGACGGCCTGAAGTTCCGCACCCGGGCAGGAATGGGGCGCTGCCAGGGTGGTTTCTGCACCTCGCGCTGCATGCAGCTCCTGTCCGATGCACACGACGTCCCGCTCCCGGAGATCACCAAGCGCGGCCCCGGTAGCTGGATCGTCTGCGAGCGCATCGGAGTGACATGACCGGACTGGCGATCAGATACGACGTCGTCATCGTCGGAGGCGGGCCCGGAGGCATGTCGGCTGCGATCGGCGCACTCGAGTCCGGTGCAGACCGCGTGCTCATCGTCGATCGTGAGATCGAGCTGGGTGGCATCCTGAACCAGTGCATCCACAGCGGTTTCGGGCTCCACCACTTCGGGGAGGAGCTGACCGGCCCCGAGTACGCCTCCCGTCTCATCGAGGAGTTGGTCGAGAGCCGGATCCAAGTGGCCACCGACAGCTACGTCCTCGACGTCGACGCAGACAGGACGGTGACGATCGCCTCGCCCTCGACAGGGATCAGCAAGGTTCAGGCCGGCGCGGTCGTGCTTGCGATGGGCGCTCGGGAGCGGACCAGGGGCGCCATCAGGATTCCCGGTTCGAGGCCATCGGGGGTGATGACTGCCGGTCTCGCGCAGAAGTTCGTGAATCAGCTCGGCTACCTGCCGGGACGTCGTGCCGTCATCCTCGGCTCGGGAGACATCGGGTTGATCATGGCCAGACGACTCGCCTTGGAAGACGTCCAGGTTCGCGGTGTCTTCGAGCTCATGCCCCATGCGAACGGGCTGACCCGCAACATCGTCCAGTGCCTCCATGACTACGACATTCCCCTTCACCTCTCGACGACCGTCGTCGGGATAGCCGGACGTGATCGTCTCGAGAGCGTCACCGTGGCGCCGGTCGACGAACGTCTCGAGCCCGACCTGACTCGGACCACCGAGATCGAATGCGACACGCTTCTGGTCTCGATCGGCCTCATCCCGGAGAACGAACTGTCGGCGAGGCTCGGGCTGAGAATGGACCCGACGACGGGCGGCCCGGTGGTGTCGTCCACGATGGAGACATCCCGGGACGGCGTCTTCGCCGCCGGAAACGTCGTGCACATCCACGACCTCGTCGACTACGTCAGTCAGGAGGCGCTCCTTGCCGGCAGGTGCGCCGGAGAGTTCGCAGTTGGCCGGCGTCGGCCGGCCGACAACATCCGCCTGCTCCCCGGCGAGAACGTTGCGTCCATCGTTCCGCACACGATCTCCTCCGACCGGGAGCATGTCGTCTACCTCCGGGTCAGGCGATCACTCGAGAAGAGCTGGCTGCGGCTGGGCGATGTCTACGAGAAGCGGCTTCGGTACGTCGTGCCTGCCGAAATGGTGTCGCTCAAGGTGAGGCCGAGGTTCCTGGAGCACTTTCACGGAGATGCACTCAAGATCGACATCGTGGCGCGGGACGAAGGCGGTGACGACGAATGAACGAGCTGACGCACTATCTCTGCATCGGCTGTCCGCTCGGCTGTCGCCTCGAGGTCGAGGAGGACGAGGGCGGGTCGGTCGTGGAAGTCAGGGGACACTCGTGTCGCAAGGGCAAGACCTTCGCCGAGCGCGAGCATCACGATCCCCGCCGAATGGTCACGACCACCGTTGCAGTGGACGGTGGCCGCTGGTCCCGCCTTCCCGTCCACACCACATCGGAGGTGCCGAAGAACCTGGTGCACGATGTGGTCCGCAGCCTGCGCGCCGTCCGGTGCACCGCGCCCATCGAGCGTGGACACGTCATCGTGTCGGACGTGCTCGGAACCGGCGCCGACGTGGTCGCCTCCCGGCCGATGCCGACGGACTGAACTCGCGTCGCCGTGACGCCTTCGGCCTTGATCGCCGGCCGTCGTAGCATCGCGGAATGCGTCCAATGCGTGGGCGGCGCCGAGCCGCAACTGGTGAAGGAGAGCGCCTCAGATTCGATCGGGCGCAGGTCGGTCAGCTCCGTCGGCTGTTCGGATTCATCAGGCCGTACAAGAAGTGGCTGGCGATCGCCTCCTTCGGAGTCGCCGTCTCGGCTGCGCTCGGTCTGGTCTTTCCCCGCATCATGGGCACCCTCGTCGACACCGCACTCGACGACGCCGACACCTCCGACCTCGACACGATCGCGCTCGTCCTCGTCGGTGTGTTCCTGTTCCAGGCGGGTTTCAACTTCCTGAGGATCTATGCGCTCGGCGTGGTCGGCGAGGGAGTGGTGGCAGACCTGCGGCGGTCCGTGTTCGCCAGGATCGTCATGCTGCCCGTCCCGTTCTTCGACGGCCGCAAGACCGGGGAGATCACATCCCGGCTGACATCCGACGTCGCAGTCGTGCAGTCGACCGTCTCTTCGGTGGTGGCCCAGGCCCTCTTCCAGGGGATATCGATGGTCGGAGGCGTGGTGCTGTTGATCATTCTCAGCCCCATGCTCTCGCTCGCCGTTCTCACCTTCCTGCCGTTCATCATCATCGGCGGGTCCTTCTTCGGGCGGCGGCTGAGCCGAGTGTCCACCGAGTTCCAGGACGAGGTCGCCACGGCGAACGCATTCGCAGACGAGTCGATCGCCTCGATTCGAGTCGTCAAGTGGTTCACCGCGGAGTCGCCGGCGACCGGCCGGTATGACGCCGACATCCGCCGCTCGTATGCGATCGCCATCCGACGCACCCGCCTGCGGGCGATCTTCGTGCCGTTCGTGACCTTTCTCGGTTTCGGGACATTGGCCGTCGTGCTCTGGGTTGGTGGCCGTCAGGTGCTCGACGGTTCGCTGACCGTCGGCGAGCTCGTGACGTTCTTGCTCTACACCCTGGTCGTGGCCGGAGCGATCGGTGCGTTCACCGGCCTCTACTCCCAGCTGCAGGAGGCGCTCGGAGCATCCAAGCGAATCTTCGAGCTGCTGGACGAGGCCCCGGAGATCGCAGACGTCACCAGCCCGGTCGAGCCCGAGCGGGTCGGTTCGCTCCGATTCGAAGGCGTCGATTTCACCTATCCGGGCCGTGACATCGAGGTACTCACTTCGATCGACCTCGATGTCTCCCCCGGTCAGGTGGTGGCGCTGGTCGGTCCGAGCGGCGCCGGCAAGTCGACGCTCGTGCAACTCATCCCGCGCTTCTACGACCCGACCGCAGGGCGGGTGCTGGTGGACGGTGTCGACGTTCGAGATCAGGGGCTGGGATCGCTTCGCTCGACCATGGCAGCCGTCCCGCAGGAGGTCCAGCTGTTCAGCGGCACGATCGCCGAAAATCTCCGGATCGGCCGTCCCGATGCGAGCGATCTCGAGTTGGAGGAGGCCTGCGAAGCCGCGAACGCCCACGAGTTCATCACCGGCTTTCCCGACGGATACCAGACGGTGGTTGGTGAGCGGGGCATCAAGCTCTCCGGCGGGCAGCGCCAGCGCGTGGCGATCGCCCGGGCTCTGCTGGCGGATCCGCGGATACTGATCCTCGACGAGGCGACCTCGTCGCTGGACTCCGAGTCGGAAGGTCTCGTACAGGCCGCGTTGGAGCGGCTGATGGAGGGGCGCACGACCATCGTGATCGCCCACCGCCTGAGCACGGTGAGGGATGCCGACCGCCTGGTCGTGATCTCCGAAGGGACCATCGTCGAAGAGGGAACACACGACGAACTGGTCGAGGCGAACGGCCTCTACACCCGACTCACCGAGGCGCAACTGACTGCCTGAAGGTCGCTCAGAACCCCGACACGACCAACAGCACGAGGATTGTGGAGAGTCCGGTCACCACGGCCGCCACCCGGACGAGCACCTCTCTCTTCCAGCCGATCGCGGCCCACACAACGGACGTGACGGCCAGAGCCGCTGCGACTACCGATCCTGTGAGGAGGAGGCCGCCGCCAACGACGTTCGGGTCACCGCTGCATTCGAAGAAGCAACCCGTGACGGTCACTGCTCCGACGAAGAGAAGGACCAGCGTCACGAAGCCGGCGGCGATGGCCAGACCGATTCCGGCTGCGACGCGAAGCGCCGTCCGGGTGGTGGGTGAGAGCCGTTCGAGCATGTGTCGATCATCGGGTGTTCCCTCGAGGGGCTGAATGGGTGGGAACCCTGATCGCCAGATCGGGGTCGGTTCGGCTCCATCTGAACCTTTCTCGGTCATCCGACGTATTCATGGTCGAGATCAACGGAAGGGAACCAATGAGACGAGTATCGATGGCGCTGCTCGCCCTGGCGATGATCGCCACGGCGTGCGCCACGGATGAAGAGACGTCGGCCGAGTCGACCACGACGACCACCGAGGCGCCGGCCACGACTGCCGCACCCGAGGCCGCCGATGCGACGGTGACGGTTGCGTCGTCGGAGTTGGGCGAGATCC
>CBDTXZ010000231.1:0-4529 GCA_965364515.1 uncultured bacterium | reverse complement strand
CTCGAGACGGTCCTGGTGCTCAGTGGCATGACGGCCCGAGCGGATGTCGCAACCTCCCCGTTCCGACCCAATCACATCGTCGATTCGGTCGCAGACATCGACCTCGACTGACGTGCATCGGATCATCGCAGCGTTCAGCTTCGTGGTCGCGACGATGTGGATCGTGATCGTGGTGGCCGAGGTCCTCAACGAAGGAGCGGCCGCCGTGGTCGTCACGGCGGCCGCTCTCGCAGTTGCTTTCCTGTTCGCCGGGTATCGACTACTCCGCAATCCCCCCGACCGGTTCCGCTGACTCGAAGACCAGTTCTCCGTCTACTGCGTCGACGAGGATGACGTCGCCGTCGCTCCACGAGCCATCGAGCATCTCGAGCGCAAGCCTGTCGACCAGTTTCTTCTGGATCACCCGCTTGAGCGGGCGTGCGCCGTAGACCGGATCGAATCCTTCGACGGCGAGCAGGTCCTTGGCGGCGTCACCGACGACCAGCGACATGTCGCGCTCTGCGACCCGCCTGATCACCGACTCGAGCTGGATGTCGACGATGCGACGCAGGTCGTCCCGGGTGAGACGGTCGAACACGACGATGTCGTCGACCCGGTTGAGGAACTCCGGCCGGAAATGGCCTCGGACCGTCGCCAGAACCTTCTCACGAATCGCCTCGGTGCTCTCCTCGGGCTGGATGAACTCACTGCCGAGGTTGGAGGTCATGACGAGGATGGTGTTGGTGAAGTCCACGGTCCTGCCGTGACCGTCCGTCAGACGACCGTCGTCGAGCAGCTGCAGCAGCGTGTTGAACACGTCCGGATGCGCCTTCTCGACCTCGTCGAGCAGCACGACTGCGTAGGGACGGCGGCGAATCGCCTCTGTGAGCTGGCCACCTTCGTCGTAGCCCACGTAGCCCGGAGGTGCTCCGATGAGCCGGCTCACGGAGTGCTTCTCCATGTACTCGGACATGTCGATACGGATCATGGCCCGCTCGTCGTCGAAGAGGAACTCGGCCAGCGCACGAGCCAGCTCGGTCTTGCCGACGCCGGTCGGGCCGAGGAAGAGGAACGATCCGATCGGTCGGTTCGGATCGGCGAGACCGGACCGGCTCCGCCGGATGGCATTGGAAACCGCCGACACCGCTTCGTCCTGTCCGACCACGCGCTGATGCAGGTGCTCTTCGAGACGCACCAGCTTCTCGACCTCCCCCTGCATCAGGCGGGAGACGGGGATACCGGTCCAGCGTGACACGACCTCGGCGACGTCCTCCTCGGTGACCTCCTCGGAGAGCATTCGCCCTTCGGCGTGGAGCTTGGCGAGTTCCTCCTGGGCGGTCTCGAGGACCCGATCGAGCTCGGTGAGCCTGCCGTATCTGAGCTCGGCGGCGCGCTGGAGCTCGCCGTTGCGTTCGGCTCGTTCCGCTTGAGAGCGGACGTCCTCGATCTCGGTCTTGGTCTCCCTGATTCTGGCGATCGCCGCCTTCTCGAGATTCCAGCGAGCAGTGAGTCCGTCGATCTCTTCGTCGAGATCGGACAGCTCGCGTTCGAGATTTCCGAGGCGCTCTCCGGAGGCGGGATCCGTCTCTTTCTTGAGGGCTTCGCGCTCGATCTCGAGCTGGATGCGCCGGCGGGTGAGCTCGTCGATCTCCTCGGGCATGGAGTCGATCTCGATGCGGAGCCGGCTGGCCGCTTCGTCGATCAGGTCGATCGCCTTGTCGGGAAGCTGGCGGCCTGTGATGTATCGATCGGACAGCACGGCTGCTCCGACCAGTGCGGAGTCCGTGATCCGAACGCCGTGATGGACCTCGTAGCGCTCCTTGAGGCCGCGCAGGATCCCGATCGTGTCGGCGGCGCTCGGTTCGTCGACATAGACCTGCTGGAATCGCCGTTCGAGGGCGGCGTCCTTCTCGACATACTTCCGGTACTCGTCGAGTGTCGTGGCGCCGATCATGCGGAGCTCGCCACGGGCGAGCATCGGCTTGAGCATGTTCGAGGCGTCCATGGATCCTTCCGCGGCCCCGGCTCCGACCATCGTGTGCATCTCGTCGATGAACGTGACGATCTGGCCCTCTGAGCTGCGGATCTCGTCGAGGACCGCCTTCAGACGCTCTTCGAACTCGCCTCGGTACTTGGCCCCTGCGACGAGTGCGGAGAGGTCGAGCGCAACGATGCGCTTGGACTTGAGTCCCTCCGGCACGTCGCCGTCGGCGATGCGCCGCGCCAGCCCCTCGACGATCGCGGTCTTGCCGACGCCGGGTTCGCCGATGAGCACGGGGTTGTTCTTCGTACGACGGCTGAGCACCTGGATGACCCGCCTGATCTCGTCGTCACGACCGATCACCGGGTCGAGCTTGCCCGCCCGCGCCACCTCGGTGAGATCGCGCCCGTACTGCTCGAGCGCATTGAACGTCGACTCCGGATCGGCGGAGGTCACCCGCTGGTTGCCACGAACGGTGCGAAGGCCGTCGAGGAGCTCGGTCTCACCGATGCCGAGTTCCCGCAGGGCCTCGCCGGTCGGCCCGTCGGAGGCGACGAGCGCCAGGAACAGATGCTCGACGGAGATGTAGTCGTCTTTGAACTCGATTCGACGCTTGTCCGCGTCTTCGAGGACCCTCGCGAGATCCGGGGTCATCTGTGGGTCGGTCCCTCCATAGACCTTCGGCAGTTTGCCGAGCAGCTGCTCGGCGGCGCTGCGGACCGCCGGCGGCTGGACATCGATCGCCTGGAGCAGCGGCAGCACGATTCCATCGGTTTGGGCGACCAGGGCGCGCAGCAGGTGGGCAGGATGGATTCCCGAGTGGTTGCGAGCCTGGGCTTGATCGCGGGCAGCCATCAACGCCTGCTGGCTCTTGTTCGTCAGCTTGTTGAGATCCATGAGACCTTCTTTGTATGAAAACCTGAGTGCAATTGTATCAAGTTCTCAGGGTCTCGGGATATTCCGAGTTCACTCCGAGTACGGGGTTCGCCAATCGGGCGGCTGCTCCGCCCCTTCCTCGATCCAGTACTCGACGCCGCCGGCGATCAGCCCTCCCTCGACGTCGTAGAAACCGATGCACCAGAACACATGTGCCCCGTGTTTCACCCGTGCACGGATCACCTCGCTGTTGTCGCCCTCGTACTGGTCGATCACCTCGATGTCCCAGCCCTCGGGGTAGTCGCGATTCATGGCGAGGTAGCGATCCCCGACGAAGCGCTCGTTGGTTGCCGGCCACACGATGGAAGCATCGCCCGCCACCAGTGACTGCGCCCTGTCCCAGTCTCGTGCCTGAATCGCCTCGAACATCTCGAATGCTGCCATGACCAGAAATGTACCAACCCACCGAGACCGACGGCGACGGGCAAAGGTCACCTACTCGAGCGACGCCCCGTCGGGGAGGCGCACAGCGATCACATGCCGCGCGAGATCCGGCGGTTCAATGCGTCCAGGACTGCTTTCGCCGTTGCGGTGGCGGCGTCGTCGTCGCGCACCATCGCAGAGCCGATCAGGTAGTCGCTCCAGCCACTCTCGCGAATCTGGGCGAGCGCGATCCTCACCGGCCCGAGATCCGACGTTCCGATGGCAGTCAGGTCGAAACTGTGACGTTGCTCGGTGAGGGCCTCGACCGCCCGGAGCGTGGCCTCACCGACCAGGCGTGCGCGTTGAGAGGGATCGGACGCACCCTCCGCCGCCCCGGTGAACTGCCGATCGCCTCGCCCGATGGCCACCGAGACCGAGGCGCGTCCGTTCTCGAGACGCTGGTCGATCGTGGCGAGGAACGGGCGGTCTTCGAACATCCGACAACACTACGGAGACGTCGATCGGCTCGCATGGGCGAAACGACCCAATCTGCGAGCGATCCTTCGCGCTAGCCCCGATTCCGGCCGGAGGGTGACGAAGGTCCCGCCACGGGCAGGCCGGGTGAATCGGAGGGCCTATCGTGGCGCCGCTTATCGAGATGCGGAGGGATCGATGATCCAAGAATTCAAAGAATTCGTGAAGAAGGGCAATCTGGTGGAGATCGCGGTTGCCTTCGTCATGGGCGTCGCGTTCGCCGACGTCGTGGCTGCTCTGACCAACCGCATCGTCAGCCCGCTGATCGGGCTCATCTTCAACCTCGAGTCGCTGGCGGGCGTCTGGACCTTCGGGGAGATCGATCCCGAATCGGGACAGCCGGTTGGCTCGGTCGGGGCGCTCATCGAGGCGTTCATCAACTTCCTGATCGTCGCCTTCGTGATGTTCCTGGTGGTGCGGTGGTACAACCGGATGAAGGCGCGCATGGAAGAGCCCGTCGAAGAGGCTCCTGCCGAGGACCCCGAGGACATCAAGCTCCTCCGGGAGATCCGCGACAACCTCAAGGCGTGAGCCTGATCTGAGTCGATGGAAGCGGCGCCCGGACGGGCGCCGCCTTCGCGTCGTGGGTCACCCCGAGGGTGGCCGGGCGGGTGAGCCATCAGGGCGTTTCACGCCTCACGCTTCACGCTTCACGTTGGGATGTGACCCGGGTTGCTGGCCGCGGGCCGCGCAACCAGACCGGCAGAGATGCCATCAGGGGGTTCGAGGGGGATCG
>CBDTXZ010000230.1:0-4535 GCA_965364515.1 uncultured bacterium | reverse complement strand
ACGGAGACGCAACCAGCGAGTTGAGTTTCATCGCAAAGGCCATCCGATCCTTCTGAGGGAAGAAGGTGTCCAGATCGAACACGCCGAGCTTCCGGATTCGGGAGGGCTTCGGGATCTCACCGATGAGTTGTTCGATCGTCATTCCTTCGCCTGCGGTCCAGGCCTGTTCGATGATGTTCGAGAGGAGGATGTGCTCTCTGCCCGAGACCGGATCGGCGTCGATGTCGGCGAGGGTGAGTATCGACGAGACGTAGCCCTCGATCTCGTCGCGGAGGAGCTCTGCGTGATCGGCGAAATCGATTCCCGGGTGTTCGAGCGAGCCGATGATGTTGAGCGGGACGCCCGACGAGCTTCCCGGGGTGTAGATCGTGATCGATGCCGCGTCTCGGGTGCGCCGGAGCCGCTCGGGTTCGATGTGCCAGGACTTCAACCCGGCTCTCCAGGTCGATGCAGTCTCAGCCGCCACGGCATCGGGATCTTCGCCGTTCCTGAGCGCCTCGCCCTCATCGATCCAGGGCCGGAAGTCCGCCGGCTCGAAGTCGGGGAAGGTGAGCGCGAGATTCCCCATGTCGCCCTTCGGATCGATCACGAGGCACGGGATGCCGTCGAGGAGCGCTTCCTCGAGTAGCCCGACGCCCAACCCCGTCTTCCCCGAGCCGGTCATCCCCACGATCACACCGTGCGTGGTCAGGTGGTGCGACTCGAGGTGAACCAGTTCGCCGGTCCGCTCTCCATGGACCGGGTCGATCACTCCGCCGAGGAAGAAACCGTCAGGGCTGTCGATCGCGATGTCTTCGGTCATGGTGGCCGATGGTATCGGATTCGGCCTGGCGGCCTCACGCCGTGGGTATGCGGTCTGCGGTCTGCGGTCTGCGGTCTGCGCTCTGCGCTCTGCGGTCTGCGCTCTGCGGTCTGCGCTCTGCGGTCTGCGGTCTGCGGTCTGCGGTCTGCGCTCTGCGGTCTGCGGTCTGCGGTCTGCGCTCGGGTGATTGGAGTCCGGGACCTCGGAGTCCCGCTGCTCCGGGCGTATGCACACCGCACCGCGCATCGCGCAAGTCGCATGCCCCATACCGCATGCCGTATCCCGCAAGCCGCACACCCCGTGTCGCTCGGACAGTGGCAAACCCGTGTTCGGGCCCGGCCTGAGCAGTTCGCGCATAGCATGGGTGAGCGATGACGTCACCCCGTGAGATCAAGGCCCCTGAGGATTTCGGACCCAACGTCTGGTTGGTCGATCAGATGTTTCGTCGCTACCTCGAGGCGCCCGATTCGGTCAGCGAGTCGTGGCAGGAGTTCTTCGAGGACTACGAGCCCCAGTCGACGGTGAGCCGCTCGACGAGTGTCGAGGCTCCGCCGGTGACTCCGTCCCCGAACGGGCCCCAGCCGTCGGAGACGAGCAGAGAAACCAGCACTCCATCTTCGCAGGCGGACGACGACGCTCCACCCGGAGCCGAGGCCCCGAAGGCGGCACAGAAGGCGGCCGTGGTTCCTCACAATGCGACTCAGCTCAGGGGCATCACCGCCACAATCGCGAGGCGGATGGACGAGAGCCTCTCGGTCCCGACGGCGACGTCGGTGCGAACGGTGCCCTCGAAGCTGCTCGAAGTCAATCGGCTGATCATCAACAATCAGCTGCGACGTCTCAATGGCGGGAAGATCAGCTTCACCCACCTGATCGGTTGGGCGATCGTTCGCGCCCTGAAAGAGATGCCGTCGATGCGGGTGTCGTATGTCGAGATCGACGACAAGCCCTACATCGTCGAACACGATCATGTGAATCTCGGCCTGGCGATCGACCTGCCGAGGCCCGACGGAACGCGCGTGCTCGTCGTTCCCAACATCAAGGCTGCCGACGCGATGGACTTCAGGTCCTTCTGGATGGCCTACGAGAACCTGGTTCTCAAGACCCGCAACAACAAACTCACGCCCGACGACTACGCCGGCACCACGGTCAGCCTCACCAACCCGGGGACGATCGGCACCGTCCAATCCGTTCCACGGCTGATGACCGAACAGGGCCTCATCGTGGGCGTCGGAGCCATCACCTTCCCACCCGAGTATCAGGCCGCAGACCCCGACTATCTCGCCAGGCAGGGGATCGGCAGGGTCATCGCACTCACTTCGACCTATGACCATCGCGTGATCCAGGGCGCTGCCTCCGGCGAGATGCTCCAGCGGATTCACGGCTACCTCCTCGGTGAGGATGGTTTCTACGACGAGATCTTCAGATCGCTTGCCGTGCCGTACACGCCTGCACGTTGGGCCGTGGACGACAACCCTCCGCTCGGCTCACCGGACTGGTCGGAGAAGCAGGCGAACGTCTTCCGACTCGTCAACGCCTATCGGGTCCGCGGGCACCTGATCGCCGACCTCGATCCACTCCGCCAGCAACCCCCAGAGATGTACCCGGAACTCGACCCGCTGTACTACGGCCTCACCATCTGGGATCTGGAGCGGGAGTTCGCCACCGGGGGAGTCCGCGGGCAGAAGATCATGAAGCTCGGCCAGATCCTCTCGGTGCTTCGCGATGCCTACTGCCGGAGCACCGGCATCGAGTTCATGCACATCCAGGAGACCGAGCAGAAGAAGTGGCTCCAGCAGCAGTTGGAGAACCCGCCTCCGGCGCTCGAGCAGGCCGACAGGGTCCGGATTCTCCGCAAACTCAACCAGGCGGAGGCGTTCGAGAAGTTTCTCCACACGAAGTACACGGGGCACAAGCGCTTCGGCCTCGAAGGGGCCGAGAGCCTCATCCCCCTCCTCGACGCCGTGCTGAGTGCCGCCACGGCGGACGGGATGGATGAGGCAGTCATCGGCATGGCTCACCGCGGTCGGTTGAACGTCTTGGCCAATGTCATCGGCAAGAGGTTCGACCGCATCTTCCGGGAGTTCGAGGGGGATCTCGATCCTCAGCTCGCTGGCGGATCGGGTGACGTCAAGTATCACCTCGGAGCGCACGGCACCTACGAGACCGACGACGGCGATATCGCCGTCGAGGTCGTCGCCAATCCCTCGCACCTCGAAGCCGTCGACCCGGTACTCGCCGGCGTGGTGCGCGCCAAGCAGGAACAGCGAGGATCGACCGGCCATCACCAGGTCCTGCCGATCACGATCCACGGCGATGCCGCCTTCGCCGGGCAGGGCGTCGTGGTCGAGACGTTCAATCTCAGTCAGCTGCGGGGATATCGCATCGGTGGCACCGTCCACGTGGTGGTCAACAACCAGGTCGGCTTCACCACCTCCACCCGCGACGCACGGTCGAGCTTCTACGCCACCGATGTCGCCAAGACGGTTCAGGCACCCATCATCCACGTCAACGGAGACGACCCCGAGGCCGTCGTTCGCGCAGCCCAGATCGCATTCGCCTTCCGTCAGGAGTTCCAGAAAGACGTCGTCATCGACATGATCTGCTATCGCCGGCGGGGCCACAACGAGGGAGACGAGCCCTCCTACACCCAGCCGGTCATGTATCGGCTGATCGACGAGCACCGCTCGGTTCGGAAGCTCTACCTCGAGCGGCTCGTGAACACGCAAGCGCTGTCGATGGACGAGGGGGAGCAACTCCTCAGCGAATTCCGAGGTCTGATGGAAGAGGCTTTCCACGGGAGGGAGGGCTCGGCGGGAGCAGCACCCGATGCACCGGATCCCGAGGTCAGGACTCCCGAGACCAGGGTCGACCGACCCACGCTCCAGCAGGTCATGTCGTTCCTGACCGGGCTCCCCGAAGGATTCACTCCTCATCCCAAACTGGAGCGCCTGGTCAGGGACCGAGCGAGAGCCCTCGAGTCGGGCTCGATCGACTGGGGAGCAGCCGAAGCGCTCGCTTTCGGGTCGCTGGCCGTCCAGGGTGTGCCCATCAGGCTCTCGGGCGAGGATTCGCGACGCGGCACCTTCAGCCACCGTCATGCCGAGCTCACCGATTATCGGACCGGCGAGCCATGGGTGCCGCTCCAGGAGATCACCTCCGGCAAGACCAGGGTCAGGATCGTGGACTCGTTGCTGTCGGAGTTCGCCGCCGTCGGATTCGAGTACGGATACTCGACCGAATGGGAAGACGCGTTCGTGCTCTGGGAGGCGCAGTTCGGCGACTTCGCCAACGGGGCGCAGGTGATCATCGATCAGTTCATCGCTGCCGGCGAGACGAAGTGGAACCAGCCGTCGGGGCTCACACTCCTGCTGCCGCACGGGTACGAAGGTCAGGGACCGGAGCACTCCAGCGCGAGGATCGAGCGATACCTCGAGCTGTGCGCCGAACAGAACATCAGGGTGGCGATCCCGGCCACATCCGCCCAGTACTTCCATCTCCTTCGGCGGCAGGCCTTGACGAGGCCCCGGAAGCCTCTGATCGTCTTCACCCCGAAGTCACTACTCCGGACCAAGGCGACCTTCGGAACCACCGAGGATCTCACCAGAGGCTCGTATGCAGAGCTCATTCCCGACCCCGACGTGTCCGAGTCCGCCAGGCGCGTCGTCCTGTGCGCAGGGAAGGTGTATCACGATCTCGTCGGGCGCCGAGATGAGCTCGGGCTGACAGACGT
>CBDTXZ010000229.1:0-4594 GCA_965364515.1 uncultured bacterium | reverse complement strand
GGGTGGCATCCACCAACCCGGCCGTCACGTGGACCGAAGCCGTCGACATCACCGTCGAGGCCACCGGTATCCCCGATGTGGGCGCCGAGGTCGCATACGAAGCCATCCTCTCTCGACGCCACGTCCTGCAGATGAACGTGGAGACCGACGCCACCATCGGCTACCTCCTCCGCCGGATGGCGAACGCCGCCGGGGTGGTCTACACCCTCACGGCCGGCGATGAGCCGGGCAGCACCATGGAGTTGTACGACTTCGCAACGAGCCTGGGGTTCGAGGTCGTGTGCGCCGGCAAAGGCAAGAACAACCCACTCGATCGCACGGGCAACCCCGAGACGGTCGCCGAACGTGCAGCGGCCGAGGACATGAACCCCAAGATGCTGGCGTCGTTCGTCGACGGGACGAAGACGATGGTCGAGATGACGTCGCTCGCCAACGCGATCGGCTTCGTGCCCGACGTGCCGGGCATGCATGGCCCCGAAGTGACACCGAAGACGATCGCCGACGTGTACCGCCCCAAGAGCGAGGGTGGCATTCTCGAGTCCACCGGGGTCGTCGAGTACGGACGCGGAATCGCTCCTGGGGTGTTCGTCGTGTTCACAACGGATCATCCCAAGCTGGCCAAGGACCTGAAATACCTCTCGATGGGAGATGGCCCGTACTGGGCGCTCTACCGGCCCTATCACCTGACCTCGCTGGAGACCCCGATCTCGATCGCTCGCGCTGTGCTGAAGGGCGAGACCACGGTCGCCACAGACCGTCCGCCCACTGCCGAGACGGTGGCGGTCGCCAAGCGTGACCTGAAGGCAGGCGAAACCATCGACGCGCTGGGCGGGTTCACCGTCTACGGGATGATCGAGAGCGCCGCCGACGCTCGCAGCGCCGATCACCTGCCTCTCGGGCTCGCCCCCGGAGGCGTCGTCGCCAGGGACGTCGAGATGGGCCAGACCCTGACGTACGCGGATGTCGAACTGGACGACGATTCGATCATCCGTCAACTGAGGCGTCTTCAGGACCGCGACCAGGGATGACCCCATCCGACGGCCTCCTCAATCGATGGATGAAGAGCTCGGTCGACCGGGCTCTCGAAATGCAGCCACGCCGTACCGGGAGGGTCCGTGACGAGTACCTCTACGCCGCTCCGTCGGCTCGGGAGCTCGTCGCCGAAATCGTCCAGGTCGGTGTGAGGCTGGTCGAAGGCGGCCTGGCACCGAGGACGGCCGGCGCAATCGCCGTGCGGCGGTCCGGTTCCAAGGCGACCCGGACAATCGAGGGCGCCGACCTGTCGAGCCTCGACAACCGGATGTTGGAGTCCGTCGACATCGATCGAGATGACCCCGTCGTGAATGCGCTTCGCTACGACGGGGCTGCGATCCTCTGCTGGCCTCCATCGCTGTCGGCGCTCACCGAACCCCTGGACCCGGCCCCGTCGCTGGCAACCAGGATTCCCGACATCACCTCCGAGATCGGTCCGGGGCGAATCGTGCACAACGCCGATGGCTCGTGGCTGGCGCTCGGTCCGACCGTGACTGAGGCCATCGAGTGGGTCGAGGTCGCAGAGCACGCCGCACGCATGCAAATCAGGAGAAGACCATGATCGACCACACCATCACCATCACCCATGAGGTAGGGCTCCACGCCCGACCCGCGGCGACCTTCGTCAAGAAGGCTGCCGAGTTCGAGGCAGCCATCACGATTGAGAACCTCTCCAGGGGCGGTGATCCCATGAACGCCAAGAGCGTCGTGTCGGTCTTCAAGGCCGCGGTCGCGCAGGGCCACGACGTCAAGATCGTCGCCGACGGCTCGGACGAGCAGGCAGCGATTGACGCGCTCGTTGGTCTGATCGAATCCAACTTCGGCGAATGATCACCGGAGTGCCGGCCAGCGCCGGGGTCGCCGTCGGTCCACTCCACCTCCATGTCGTCGGTGACATCGAGTACGAGGAGCACTCCGATCGAGAAACGGCCGAGGAGCTCGAACGTCTCGACGCCGCCGTTTCAGCAGTCGACGCAAGGCTGTCCGAGCTGGAGGAGTCGACCCGCAGCAGAGCCGGAGAGGATGCCGCCGAGATCTTCGGCGTCCACAAGATGTTCCTCGCCGATCCGTCGTTCACCGATCCGATCAGGTCGCTGATCGAGCAAGGCAGGACCGCCGAGTCGGCCGTGTCCGAGGGTGCCGAGCTGCTCGCCTCGGAGTTCGAGGAGATCGGTGACGACTACTTCTCCCAACGGGCGGTCGACATCCGGGACATTGGCGGCCAGCTGATCAGATCGCTCACCGGTGTCGGTGGTTCCAACCTCGGAACGCTCTCGACGCCGGTCGTCATCGCCGCCGAAGACCTCACCCCCTCGGACACCGCCTCGATCCCCGACGGTATGGTGCTGGCCTTCGTGACCGCATTCGGCAGTGCGACGTCGCACACGGCGATCCTTGCCCGCGCGATGGGCGTGCCGGCGGTTGTGGGGATCGGCAATCTCGGGTTCGACGAGGGCACAACCGTCATCGTCGACGGCGATGCCGGAACCGTGATCCTCGAGCCGGACGATGACCAGATCGAGGACGCCCGTACCCGTGCCGAAGCGGCGAGAGCAAGCGCCGAAGTGGCGCTTGCGTCCGCTTCCGAGCCCGCAGTGACGATCGACGGGCACGGTGTGGAGGTCGTCGCCAACATCGGCACCCCGGCTGACGCGCGGCGTGCCGTCGAATTCGGCGCCGAGGGCGTCGGCCTTCTGCGCACCGAGTTCCTGTTTCTCGATAGGCCCGCACTTCCCAACGAAGACGAGCAGATCGCAGAGTACGGCGAGATCTTCGCCCACTTCCCCGACCAGCCGGTGGTCGTCAGAACGCTCGACGTGGGGGGAGACAAGCACCTTCCATCGATCGAGCTCGAGGAGGAGCTCAATCCCTTCCTCGGGAAGCGAGGGATCCGTCTGACCTTCGCCGAGGACTCGCTGTTCCGCGACCAGATCAGGGCGATCCTCCGGGCCGGCGCCGGAAGAAGCGTGCAGATCATGTTCCCGATGGTCGGCTCTGTCGACGAGGTCCGCAGAGCGCGTGCCCGGGTGGTCGAACTCGTGGCGGAGCTCGACTCGGAAGGGACGCCTCGAGCCGCAGACATCGAGATCGGCGTGATGATCGAGGTCCCCTCCGCAGCCGTGATGGCCGACGTGCTCGTGAATCACGTCGACTTCTTCTCGATCGGCACCAACGATCTCACCCAGTACACCCTGGCGGTCGACCGCACGAACCCGGCGGTGGCGCACATGGCCGACGCTCTCCACCCCGCTGTGCTTCGTCTCATTCGCGCCGTCGTCGAGCCCGCACACGTGGCCGGGAAGTGGGTCGGTGTGTGCGGCGAGCTGGCCGGAGACCCGGTCGCTGCTCCGATCCTGGTCGGTTTGGGGGTCGACGAGCTGTCGATGAGCGCGCCCTCGATCCCTGTCGTGAAACAGGCGATCCGGGCGCTCTCGCGTTCGGTCGTTCGTGATCTCGCCATGCGTGCGCTGGATCTGGACGGTCCTGCCGAGGTGCGCGAACTGCTCTCGACGAGCTGATCGCCGGGCCATACGCTTCTTCCCGTGACAATCGATACCGCTACGTTCGTCAGTTGCGTGCGTGGCCGGGAGGGTCATGCAGGATCTGACCTCGCCGAGGCAGACCCGTTCATCTCGGACCTCAGCGGCCTCGACCTCCGCGACGCAGGCGGTAGCAGGGCTTCCGGAAGCCGCAGGCGGGAGCGGGTCGGCTGTTCAGTTCACCGACGCGCAAGGCGGCGTGTGCGTGTCCGAGGTGCCGATTCGAGCGGGGCACGGCTCGAACGCATTTTCGGTTCACGCGGAGACTTCAGCGGATCGAGCTCGTGGGGTCTCGCTGTGGTCCGTAGGCCGCGAGGAGCCCACTTCGAACACGCCGATGTTGGAGGTTCGGACTTCTCCGGATCGCACCTCGAGGACGCCAGGTTCTGCGGTCTCTCAGCCCAGGCCGTCGACGAAGGTCTGCAGAAAACGGGCGCCGTCGGCCCCGTCGGCGACACGGTGATCGATCGTCAGACCGACTTCCAGGGTGAGCGTCGCTTTCAGTGACCCATCCGCCTTGGCGACTGGACGGTGCCGAATGGTTCCCGCCGACATGATCATCGCCTGTGGCGGGAACAGCAGTGCCTCGAACCGGTCGATGCCCAATCCACCCAGATTGGACAGGGTGACCGATCCGGCACCCATGTCCTCCGGTCTGAGCTTGCCGGTTCGCGTCCGGTCGACCAGAGCCCGGACCGCCGCGTCCGCTTCGTCGAGATCGGGGAGGTCAGGGTCGGCGATAGACGACACCACGAGTCCCACCCCAGGCCGATCGACCGCCAGGCCGACCTTCACGCCGTCGTTGCCGACGACCACTCCATCTGCGGCGTCCCAGGTGGCGTTCAGCTCGGGATGCTCCCGGGTGGCAGCGGCGAGCGCTCGGACCAGCACGGTCGTCCAGCTCGCTCCGGCCCGTCGGGCGGCGGCAGGCTCGAGGTCGATTGTCCGATAGAGCGTGAACTGAGGCACCACTGCCGATCGGTTCATCGCTTCGACGGTCGCTCGTCTGATCGCCATACGGC
>CBDTXZ010000228.1:0-4622 GCA_965364515.1 uncultured bacterium | reverse complement strand
TCAGGTGTCGTCGAGGTGGTGAACCTCAGGACCACCCGGATCCGCGACATCGACGGGACCCTTTGGCACGTTCCGAACGGCGAGATCCGGAGGGTGGCGAACAAGTCGCAAGAGTGGGCACGCACGGTGCTCGACATCGAAGTTGCATACGAGACGAACATTCCCCATGCGATGGAGGTCATAAAGCGGGTCGCCGACGACGTCTGGGAAGAGGCACCAGACGACGCCACGATCCTCGAAGAGCCCGAGCTGTGGGGGATCGAAGCGTTCGGCGAGAGCGCAATCGCGATCCGGCTCGCCATGAAGGTCGAGCCCTCGGAGCAGTGGGCGACGGCGAGACTCATCCGCGGACGAATCAAGGAGGCATTCGATGCAGAAGGCATCGAGATTCCGTTTCCGCAGCAGACCGTTTGGTTGCACCAGGTCGTATCGCCCTCGACCCCATTCGGCGGTGCCCCAATCGAAGCTGATCAGCACGAGCAGACGGGGTCCGCCGGGGACGGGGCGGGCGGCTGATGTGAGGACATCCCTGCGGCCTGTCGGTCCGAGGAGTGGTCTGCCGCGTGAGCAGTTCGCAAGGGGAGGTGACGGCGGGCTGGCGGTCGCCTGAGTGCGTCTTGGCTCGAGGTCGCAGGGGACACCCGATCGCGTCGTGTATGCGCGGGCTCCGGGGCGCAAGACAGTCGTCTCGTCGGTCCGTCGCAAAGGTCTGGCGAAGTGCGGGCCCAGACTTCGTCCACCGTCGCCCGGTGAAGATGGGTGGGGCATGTCGGCGGCGGGAGGTGGTGTCCCGGCGCTCCCTGCCTCACGATCCGACCGTTCGTCCGGTATCGTCACGACCTGCTGAGGCGCCTGCCGTGGCCGGCAAGCTTCGAGCTGATCGGCGAGAGGGAGAAGACGGTTCGATGAAGCGGTGGGGTGTCGTGATCGTCTTGTCGCTGTCGATGTTCATCATCGTCATAGACACCACGATCATGAACGTGTCGATTGCGGCCCTCGTCGAAGACCTCGACACAACGGTTCAGGGCATCCAGGCCGCCATATCCCTCTACGCCCTGGTCATGGCTGCGTTCATGCTCCCGGCGGGCAAACTCTCCGACATCCTCGGCAAGAAGCGCACCTTCTCCATCGGGGTGATCCTGTTCGGTGTCGGGACATTCACCGCCTCGATCAGCCAGAACCTTGCGGTGCTGATCATCGGCTGGTCTGTGATCGAGGGGCTCGGGTCGGCCCTGATGTTGCCGACTCTGCAGAATATTCTCCGCAGTTCCTACGAGGGTCAGGAGCGAGCGCTCGGGTACGCCATCCTGGGAGGGGTGGCGGCAGCCGGTGCCGCGCTCGGGCCGCTGATGGGCGGGTTCCTGACCACCTACTACAGCTGGCGTTGGGCGTTCCGGTTGGAGGTGATCATCGTCGTGATCGTCCTGGCGCTGCGCTATCTCATTCCCAGGGACCTGGTGACGGGTAAACGGTCGAGGCTCGACGTCGGCGGGGTCGTGCTGAACGCGACCGGCATGACCCTGATCGTCCTCGGTGTGCTCCTCTCGAGCAGCTTCGGCTGGGTCGTGGCCAAGAAACCCCTCGTCGTCGGCAACCTCGAGATCGCTCCGTTCGGTCTGTCGTTCACCCCCTTCCTGGTCGGAGCCGGCGTACTGGTCGTCATTGCCTTCTTCCAGTTCGAGGAGAGACGCAGGCTCGAGGGCAGAGATGTCCTGCTCGATCCGGCCATCTTCGATAGTCGTGAGTTTCGCAGCGGAGTCATCGGTCGATTCATCCAACTGATGGTCCAGGCTGCCCTGCTCTACTCACTGCCCCTCTTCATGCTCCTCTACCTCGAGATGAACTCGTTCGAGACCGGCCTCTCGCTCATGCCGTTCTCCATCGGCATCATCGCCCTGTCCATCGGTGGCACCCGTCTGGCGACCCGGTGGCGGCCGAGTGCGATCATTCAGGCCGGCTTCGTGCTGGCGGCGGCCGGGCTGGTCGTGATCGTGCTGCAGCTCGATCCTGCGATGAGCTCCAGCGCGCTGTTCGTCGGCTCGATCATCGCCGGGGCCGGTTTTGGCCTGATCGTCTCTCAGATCGTCAACCTGCTCCTTTCCACGGTCAGACCGGAAACCGTGGCCGAAGCCACGGGCGTCAGCAGTACTGCCGAGCAGCTGGGCAATGCCATTGGCGTAGCGCTGATCGGATCGATCATGCTCAACACGCTGAACTCGACGATCGCCCGCACCGTGACCGCAAGCAGCGCGCTGTCCGCCGAGGTCAAGTCGGCGGCCATCGCCGCCGCCGAGCGGGACATCCCGTTGATGAGCTCGACCCAAGTCGAGGCTCTGCTGGTCGGGCTCGATCCGGCTACCCGAGACGAGTTGGTCTCCATCTACAACCAAGCGCATCTGACTGCTTTTGCCGCTGCACTGCTCTTCCTCGCATTGATGGCGGCAGTCGGGTTCCTCGTCGGGCGACGACTGCCAACCATGCAACTCGTCGATGATTCCGCCACCACGGCCGGGTAGGTGCCCCGGGATGCCAACTGCGATCAGCGTCGATCCAGGCCCGGAGGTCGGTGACGGCTGGGGCGGCTCGCTGTCAGGAACGGTTTGACGTGACAGCAGCGGGAGACGCGCCGAACGGCGGGGGACGCAGGCCGTCACGTCGCGACACCGTCATCCGAATCGTTGGGTTGGGCGCAGTCGCGGTCCTCCTCTGGTGGTCGCTCACCCGTCTCGTGTCATGGAGCGACGTCGTTGCTGTCATGGGCGAGCTCACGATCGCCGACTGGGGCATCGTCACGGGCGTCGCAATCGTCCGCATCGGGCTCGAGTCGACGTTGCTCAGAGCGGTCACACCGAGATTGGGCCAACTGAGGGCCCTTCAGGGCTTCCTGGCTCCTGCCGCAGCTGTCAGTGTGGTTCCGGGGCCGTCGGACATCGCAAGCCGCTACGCCATGTATCGGAGCTGGGGTTACTCGGGCCCGCAGACGAGTGCCTCTGTGCTTCTCGTCTTCCTGTATCCGCTCTTCGCCAGGGTCGCCCTGCCGGTGGTGGCCGCTGCGCTGCTGTTGGCGTTCGGCCGCTCAAACGCCCGCCTGGAAACGGTTGCGATGATCGCTTCGGGAGTCCTCGTTGCGGCGATTGCGCTGATGACGCTCCTGCTGCGATCCGAGGAGACCTCCCGCCGTCTCGGGCGCTCGGTCGGTGTCGCAGCTCAGCGTGTCACTGGATGGTTCCGAATCGACACACCGGAGACCCTGGCCGACGACCTGGCTGATCGTGCTGCGCACTTCAGGCAGCACACCGGGGATGTCGTGAGAACACGGACCCACCTGGCAACCGGGGCCGCTGCGCTCGGTCAGGTCGGTCTGTTCGGGATCCTCCTCGTGTCGATCCGGGTGGTCGGAATCGAGGCGGACCAAATCGACTGGGTTGCGATCTTCGCAGCGTTCGCGCTCGTGCAGCTGCTGACATCGATTCCGATCACGCCGTCCGGTCTCGGTGTTGCCGAGGCCGCCTACATCACCCTGCTGACGGCTGCCAGTTCGTCGGCTCTGGCCGGGGAGATCGCAGCTGCATCGATCGTGTACCGCCTCTTCGGTTGGATCCTGATCATTCCGCTCGGCGGTCTGGCGTGGGCGTTGTGGAGTTCTCGGCTACGGACGACGGCGGACTGAACCCGTATTCGAACGTCGACCGGTCCCGGTGAGGCGGAACTCGACGCGCCGACTCCCGAGTCCAGGAGCAGAGCTGCGATCGGTGCCGGATCACAGCGGGCTCGTGGTGTCCATTTCCAGTCTGACGTTTCGTGTCTCGTACGCCGCGAACAGTTCCGCGGCCCCGATCACGATGAGGGCGATGCCGATGACGAGTGTGAAACCTCGAATGGTGATATCGGGCCAGATCAGAAGAACGGCTCCGGAGATCAGAGATGCGGCACCTTCCAGTACTGCACCTGTTCGAGCGTTCGTGGGCACGACGACCGCCGTCACCAATCCGACGAGGCCCCAGATGACCAAGAGGATTCCCACGAGAATGACGAAGATCTCCAGCGTTCGTAGCGGTTCACGCAGCATGAGGAGGCCGACCACGACACCAAGAACGCCGATCAGGGCTCCCAGCCACCGCGAGTCGAGATCGGGAACGACGAGCGAGAGAAGGATGCGAAGACCGCCGACGACGATGAGCTGAATCCCGAACAGGAACCCGACGACCGTGAGCGTCACTCCGGGCCAGAAGACCGCTACGACACCGACGCCGAGATTGATGATTCCCAATGTCGCCAGGAGCGGCCAGACGTTCATGGTTGTGATGCCCGGTCGATCGGTGTTCATATCGGTTTCCTCCGTTAAAGAACGCCGGGAGAGGTTACCGACGGTCCGTGCGGCCGTTCACGAGCGAGTGGGTTCCGTCTCGAGTGGCGTTGCGGCGTCCGTGACTATCGTGACCGGCCAGCAACGTTCGGCAGTGGTCACGGGACTCTCCACAGGAGGCGCACGCTTTGGATACGCAAGACCTCAGCAGGGCCATGGCTCGCAGGTCTGGGGCCACCGGGGCAGCGGTCGCTGCCATCGCAACCCCGTACACCTTTCAACGGACGTTCATGACGAGAAGCAACCTCGATCAGGC
>CBDTXZ010000227.1:0-4663 GCA_965364515.1 uncultured bacterium | reverse complement strand
TCGACCACGTAGTAGGCGAAGTCCCAGGGGATGTTGTCCGGGAAGGTCCGGGTGGTCCAGTCCTGGTCGACCACACCGAACGACGGGGCCCAGCACCCGATCGGGTCGTTGTTGCAGTTGAGATCGGTTCCACTTCCGGACGTGTCCTGCTGTTGGGGGATGAACAGCACGTTGCGGGCGAACGCCTTGTTCGCGTCGTCGTACACACAGTGGGCGGCGGTGATGATGACCGAACGCCCATTGTCGGTGCCGTCGTTCACCACGGTGCCCGAGCACACGTACCCGTTCCACGGGCCCTTCCATTTGGCGTTGCCGGGCATCTCGAAATAGATCCGACCGGCAGCCGTGGCGACCGCGCCGCCCAGATCCCAGGTGGCATCGCTCACCACGTCGCCAGACGGTGGATCCGTCGGGGGTGTGACCGACCCGCCCGCATCGACGGTGAAATCGACCCAGCCCGACGTCGTCGTGTTCCCGCCTCTTCCGGCGGCATCCTTGGCGATAACCCGCCAGTGCCAGCCGTCTGTGGTCGCCGTGAAGCCCTCGAGTGTGATCGACCAGATGCCGCCGCCACTGTTCGACGGGGTGAACTTCTGTGTCAGTCCCCCGACCGGGCCGACCTCGAAGCTGACCGACTTGATACCGCTGTCGTCGGAGATCGTGGCCGAGAAGGTGTGCGTCGTGCCGATGGACGCGCCAATGGCGGGATCCAGATCAGTGACCGTCGGCGCGTATGTGTCGTCGGTGCCTCCCCCGCCACCTCCGCCGCCTGGTGCGTTCGGCTCGGGCACGGCGCGCAGCGGGGCGACCACGGCGGCGATGTCGTGCCCATACGGCTCGAGGCCTCCGGAAGCGGAACGGATGTATCCGAGGCCACGCTGATCGACGAAAAGGTCGCGCGGTGTTGCATTGGCCATCCGCTCCGGCGTCCAGTAGCCGGCCACGTCAGGCGCGCGGTCCGACGGTGCTGCGCCTGCAGTACCGACGCTCATCATGGTCACCAGGGTGGCGAACGCCACCAGTACTCGCACAGACGTCGATCTCGTCATGGTCCCTCTCCGCTCCGGGTCGACAGGCTACGCCGGATCACCCCGCTTGGGAAGGCACGTTGTGAAAACGGTTCGACAGCTGCCTCGACCGCACGCAACGACAACGCGCCAACCGGAGCGCGCCATCCGAGCGCACTTCCCGCAGGTCGATCGGTGCGACGAGTACACCCGGGATCTCGAGCATGCTCCTCGTATCGCCCGACACCGAGCAGGCAGAAGGCGCACCTTCCGAGCTCGACCCGTGTCTCGTCACTCCGCGATGACAGGGATGAGCCGGTGCGTGCCGGAGAGTCCCTTGAGCTCACCGACCCGTTCGGGTCCGAACCGGAACTCGCTGCCGGCGAGTTCCGCCGTGACCGACGAGGAAAGGACTTCGCCGCCATTCGCGGCCGAGGCGATCCGTGCCGCCTTGTTTACGGCGATCCCTGCGTAGTCACCCGATGAGTGGACGGCGTCTCCGGTGTGAAGGCCGACGCGGAGCTTGAAGCTCGACGTCTCCATGGCCTGCTGGATCGCGATCGCGGCACCGATCGCGTCGCGAACCGACGCAAACGCCATCATGGCCCCATCTCCCAGGGTCTTGATCACCGTCCCGTGGTGCCGGGCGACGATCCCGTCGAGATCGCGGAAGTGCCCAGCGATGAGCTTCGACCACTCGGAGTCACCCATCGACTCCGACATCACCGTGGAATCCTCGATGTCGGTGAACATCAAAGTCACGGTTCCGCTCTGCGAAGCAGCCACGACCGATTCCGAGGAGGCCTCGTCGAGTGAGTCGACGAGGTCCGCCAGTCCACTCCTGATCTCGTAGCCGAACGACTCGGCGTTGGGCACACCGATCGATGTGTGTATCTGGGCGGTCCGCCAGACTCCGGCCTCGATGAACGCGACACCGGTCTGGCGGAAGGTCATCGGATCGCCGTCGGTCCGAGCGACGGTCATGTTCGCCGCCCACCAGCCTGTGCCGCCTCGCTCGAAGGCTTCGAGGCGGTCGAAGTCGACACCTGCGACCCCGATCTGGCGGGAGCGGTCTGTCATCAACTCGGCGAAGTCTTCTCCGGCTTTGATCCACTCGTCGTCGGCGGACAGGATGACACGCATATCAGGATGGCTGGTGGTGAGGTTGCGCAACGTGTCCGCGTCGCATTCGACGAACGCCATCCAGATCCGCCTCACCACGGCCTCGAGTTCTGGTGACCGCTGCATCCGTCCAACCTAGACGGATGGCGCCACGCCGATCGTCGAGACGCAATCCCGGACCGTGTCGCTGCGGGCGCAATACAACTCCGGAACTGACGCCGACCAGTGAGGCAAGCAGCAACACACTCCGGGGAACTCGGTCTCCCCGGATCTCACAGGTGCCTGAGGGTGGGCCCCGTCAGGTCGGCAAGAGCCGCCCGGGCTCCGACGGACCTCATCCACCTACCGACAACCGTTGTGTCGATAGAGAGTTCGAGGCCTATGGCTCGACGCCCTTGCGGTGAGTGGCGTAAGAGCTTGATGGTCTCCACTCAAACCCCTCTCTCCTCCCAAGCCAGGCTGACTGGTTGTCTTGGCGGGCCGCTGTTCGTCGTTCAACAGAGACCGAGGGGTGAGGACGGTCCTGCACCGTTGCCGGAGCATTGGTTGTTCGAGTAGGTGTTGTCCGTTCCGCCATCTCCGGTTCCGCCGCCGAACAGCGGTGTCTGGTCTTCGATGCCCCAGCCGAAGTTGTCGTTGGACGTGTTGCCGGTGAACACGTTCCCCACGGTGCCGACTTCGTTGGCTCCGAACCCGTTGCCTGAGTCTGAGGCGAGGTTGTCGGCGAGCACGTTGTTGCTCGAAGCCCAGACGATGAAGCCGACTCCCACCACCCCCGTCGCCGTGTTCCCGCGAAGCTCGTTTCCGTCCGATCCGTTGAACACCCCGTAGCCGAACCAGTCGGTGGCGTCAGTGACGCTGTTGTTGGTGAGCATGTTGGCATCTGATGCCTCGAGGGAGAACCCGCGAGCGACCCTCGAAATCGAGTTGGAGGTGAACGTGTTGCCATCTGAACGACGCACGAAGAAGCCCCACGCGAAGTCTTGGAGAACGCAGTTGCGCACCGTGACGCCGGTTCGCTGATCGAGGCTGACTCCCGAGTAGTCCAGTGCGCGACCTGGGCCGGTCAGGGTGTGTCCGGCGCAGTCGAGGGTGATGCCGTCGGCGGCAATGACGATTTCGCCGAAGTGGTTCTGGATCAGCGTCGTCGATTCGGTCAGGACCAGAGTGCCCGTTGTCGAGGGGCCCGGCACCTGGTCGTCGCACGGTGGCACAGCCGGATGGTTGGGATCGACGGTCACAGCTGGTGATCCTTTGTAGCGATGGAAGAACGTGGCGATCTCCCCCCGAGTGACGGTCTTGTCGGGTGAGAACGTCGACGCCGTCGTGCCAGTGGTGATCTGTTGTTGGACCATCCACCCCACCGGGATGACCTGCCACGAGATGGTGACATCACCGAACTGCGATGGTGGAGCGTCTGGTGATCCGGCCAGCCGATGCAACAGGGCAGCGATCTCACCTCGGGTGACCGGCCCTTCCGGGGTGTAGGTGGTGGGACTGGTTCCGGTCGTGATCCCAGAGGCGGCCATCCACGAGATCGGGTCCTGTTGCCAAGCCGCGATCACGTCAGTGAACGGATGGGCTACTGAACCCGCCGGTGAGCCTTCCATCCGCCACATGAAGGCGGCCGCCTGACCGCGGGTCACGGGGTCGGCGGGAGAGAAACAGGTCGGACTGGTGCCGGTGGTGATCTCGTTGTCGACCATCCACTGCACCGGTGCGGTGTAGAACTGGTCGTCGTCCACATCCCCGAACCCGGCCACGCCACCCGCCGGAGCCGGCACCGCCAACACCCCAGCAACGGCCAACAGGGCGGCGGTGAGAGCAACGAAGCGGCGGCTGCGGGCCGCGGTGGCCGTCTCGAGTCGTGGTGGCGGATGAATGTCCCTCATTCGAGTTCTCCCGTGCTCGGCTGATGACCTCACCGGAGGCCATTGGTCGTCGAAGCATCCCACCCCAGCCGATGAGCGACACTTGTCGCACCACCTCGACCCTCTCAGGGTGGACCAGTCGGGTAGAACTCCTCGCCGGTACCCATGACAGGGTGCCCCGAGCCTTTCGGCCAGGGCCCAAGGTCACAACCGAACGTTCGTTTTGGTCTCCCTCGGTCGCGGCCGTTCGAAGACGCCGACACGCAGGGTGAGGGGCCCAAGTTCTCTCACAGGACCTGGAATCGGATCTGTGGTGATGAACGTCCCGTCGTGCTCCGTCGTATCCTCACTTCATGTCCGAGCCGCTTCGAGTCGCCGTCGTCGGGGTGGGCCGCATGGGGCGTGTCCACGCCGAGCAGTTGTCGAAGCTGGGTGGCGTCGACCTGGTCGGCGTCGTCGACGCCCGTCCCGAGGCAGCCCGGTCGCTCGCCGGCGAGCTCGATGTCGAAGCCATCGCCGTAGACACCCTCCCCCGCCGAGGCGACCTGGATGCCTGGGTGGTCGCCACGCCGACGACCACCCACCGGTCGATCGTCGAGCTGGCGCTACGTTCGGGGGTCCACGTCCTCTGCGAGAAGCCACTCACGCTCGATCCCGAGCGGG
>CBDTXZ010000226.1:0-4705 GCA_965364515.1 uncultured bacterium | reverse complement strand
GGCGACTGGATCGACACCGAGACCGACTACGTGCAGAAGCCGTTCGACGGTGAAGCCGACGACCGCTTCGATTCCGATGCGCTCTGCAGGGTCTTCGGGTACACGTCCGAAGAGCGGCGCATGATTCTCGCCGAGATGGCCGAGGGAAAGACCCCGGTCGGCTCGATGGGATCGGACACCCAGCTGGCAGCGCTCGACGATCGACCGCGCCGGCTCAGCCAGTACTTCCAGCAGATGTTCGCCCAGGTCACGAACCCGCCGATGGACCCCATCCGTGAGCACTGGGTGATGTCGTTGCGCACCTATCTCGGCCGACGGGGCTCGCTCCTGTCCGAGACCCAGCAACAGGCGCATCTGATCGAATTGAGCTCACCGATTCTCTCCGACGCAGACCTCGAATCGATCGTGCGATCCGGCGACGCCGAGTTCTTCTCGCACTGGATTCCCACCGTCTGGGACGTCTCGGAGGGCCCCGAGGGCATGCGCCGCAGGCTCGAGGAGATCCGCTCCGAGGCCGCCGAAGCGGTGCGCCTCGGAGCATCGATCATCGTGTTGAGCGACCGCGAGGTCGATGCCGGTCACGCTCCCGTGCCCATGTTGCTGGCCGTCGGGACGGTGCATCATCACCTCATCAGCGAGGGGATCCGACTGAACGCCTCGATCATCGCGGTCACCGGCGAGATGCGAGACAGTCACGATCTGGCGACGCTTCTCGGCTACGGGGCGTCGGCGGTGAACCCCTACCTGGCGATCGACCAGGTGAGAGAGCTCGCCGAGGGCGGGATCGTCAAGCTCGACGTCATCATCGCCCAGGAGAACTACCGCTCGGCTCTGATGAGCGGGATGCTGAAGATCATGTCGAAGATGGGGATCTGCACGGTGTCCGCCTACCGGGGATCCGAGCTCTTCGAATCGATCGGGCTGGAGCCCGAGGTCCTCGGGTTGGCGTTCCGGAACACACCGGCGCGCATGTACGGGTTGGGCTTCGTCGAGCTCGCAGAGCGGGTGTTGCAGCTCCACGCCGATTTCGCCGAAGGCGAGGAGTTCGTCGGAGGCTTCTACAAGAACCGTCGTGGCGGGTCGTATCACATCACCTCGCCGAAGGTGGTGCTCGGTCTGCAACGGGCCGTCCGATCCGGTGAGATGGAGGATTGGAAAGCCTATCTCGAGGCGATCGAGGACCGCCCGCCGTCTCAGATCCGCGATCTCCTGTCGTTCGTGGACCGGCGCCCGGTTCCCATCGACGAGGTCGAGCCGGTGGAGTCGATCATGCGACGCTTCGTCACCGCCGCCATGTCACTCGGCGCACTCTCGGTCGAGACGCACGAGGCGCTCGCCGAGGCCATGAATCACGTCGGTGGCCTGTCGAACTCGGGTGAGGGCGGAGAGGACCAGCTCAGGTTCGGCACGTCCCGCAACTCTGCGATCAAGCAGGTCGCTTCCGGTCGTTTCGGTGTCACGCCCGGATATCTGGCCTCTTCCGAGGAGCTCCAGATCAAGATGGCTCAGGGTTCGAAGCCCGGCGAGGGAGGTCAGCTCCCGGGCCACAAGGTCACCGAGGAGATCGCCCGGCTCCGACACACCGAGCCGGGGGTGTCGTTGATCTCCCCTCCTCCGCACCACGACATCTACTCGATCGAGGATCTCGCACAGCTCATCTACGACCTCAAGGCGTTCAAGCCGGCCGGCCGTGTCTCGGTCAAGCTCGTCTCCGAGCCGGGAGTCGGAACGGTCGCCGTTGGAGTCGCAAAGGCCCAGGCGGACGCCATCCTCATCTCGGGGCTCGATGGGGGCACCGGTGCCTCACCGCTCGAGTCGATCAAGCACGCCGGTTCGCCCTGGGAGCTCGGAATCGCCGAAGCCCATCAGACGCTGGTGGCCAACGGGCTCCGCTCGGTCGTCGCACTCGAAACCGACGGGGGTTTGCGCACCGGACGCGACGTCGTGATCGCCGCCCTGCTGGGCGCCGAGCGCTTCGGGTTCGGGACGCTGCCTCTGCTCGCGCTCGGGTGCAAGATGGTCAGACAGTGCCACTCGAACACCTGTCCCGTCGGGATTGCCACCCAGCGAGAAGACCTTCGGGCCAAGTTCACGGGTTCCGCCGAGCAGGTCGTCGCCATGTTCACGATGCTGGCCGAGGAGGCCAGGCGCCATCTCGCCTCGCTCGGTGCCCGTTCGATCGGGGAGATCATCGGGAGAGCGGACCTGCTCGAGATCACCGACCACCCGCTGGCGGGCTCACTGAGAAGGCTGCTCGTGAGAGCCGAGGGCCGATTGCGCCATCCGGGATTCCGGAAGATGGAGATGTCGACGCTCTCGGAGCGGCTGGCGGTCGAGACCGCCGACGCGATCTCGACCGGAAGTCCGATCAAGCTGTCGTACCCGATCTCGAACGTCGACCGGACCATCGGCGCCAGGGTCTCGGGCCTGGTCGCCGCCCAATACGGTGATGAGGGGCTCCCGAATGGGACGATCGACATCCGGCTCTCAGGCGTTGCCGGGCAGAGCTTCGGGGCCTTCCTCTCCAGGGGGATCTCGCTCGATCTCAACGGACCGGCCAACGACTACGTCGGCAAAGGCATGGGCGGCGGTCGAATCGTCGTGAAGCCGCGCCGGGTCGACGGCGTTCCCCACGCCGGGGGCAATGCGGTGCTCTACGGCGCCACCGGAGGATCGGCGTTCCTGGCGGGATCGGTCGGACAGCGGTTCGCCGTGCGCAATTCGGGTGCGACCGCCGTCGTCGAGGGGTGTTCGGATCATGGCTGCGAGTACATGACCGGCGGGACCGCCGTCGTGCTGGGCCCGGTCGGCCGCAACTTCGGGGCCGGCATGACCGGTGGCGTTGCATACATCTGGGATCCGGCGGTGAGGCTGAATCGCTACATGGCGGACACGTCCCCCTCGAATCAGCGTTTGCGTGAGATGGATGCGCTCGAGCTGAAGGCCCTCATCGAGGAGCATCACCGGCTCACGGGCTCGCCCGTCGCCGCCGAGATCCTGTCGGATTGGGATCGACAGGTCGATCGATTCTGGGTGCTGCGCGCCAGCCGGACCATCACGATCACGGAGACGAGCACCCGAGAGACGCGAGTCGACGCCTGACCTGTGCGCTGTGCGGTGTGCGGTATGCGCACTTCTGATAGGCGCCGAGGGGTAATTACACTACGGTCATAGTGGAAATTCTCTCGAGGAGTGACTGAACCATGGCAACCGTCGATATCGATCTCGGCTCCTACAAGCTGGGATGGCACGACTCCGAAGAGGACTACGTGTTCAAGCCCCAGAAGGGGTTGAACGAAGAGATCATCCGCGAGATGTCCAGGATCAAGGACGAGCCTCAGTGGATGCTCGACTTCCGGCTCAAGGCGTACAAGCGCTTCCTGAAGAAGCCACTCCCGACCTGGGGTGGTGACGGGGCGCTCGAAGAGATCGACTTCGACGACATCTACTACTACGTCAAGCCGACCGAAGGTCAGTCCAAGGACTGGGACATGGTCCCCGACTCGATCAAAGAGACCTACGAGAAGCTCGGGATCCCCGAGGCAGAGCGGAAGTACCTGGCCGGCGTGACCGCCCAGTACGAGAGCGAAGTCGTCTACCACCGCAATCGCGAGGACCTCGAAGAGCTCGGCGTCCTGTTCTGTGACATGGACACCGCGGTGCGCGAGTACCCCGAGATCGTCCAGGAGTACTTCGGCACGATCATCCCGCCCAACGACAACAAGTTCGCTGCGCTCAACTCGGCCGTCTGGTCCGGCGGCTCGTTCATCTACGTCCCGCCGGGTGTCCATCTCGAGCAGCCGCTTCAGGCCTACTTCCGGATCAACTCCGAGAACATGGGTCAGTTCGAGCGGACGCTGATCATCGTCGACGAGGATGCCTACTGCCACTATGTCGAGGGCTGCTCGGCTCCGGTGTGGACCTCGGACTCGCTGCACTCGGCGGTTGTTGAGATCGTTGTGAAGAAGGGTGGCCGCTGCCGCTACACCACCATCCAGAACTGGTCGAACAACGTGTACAACCTCGTCACCAAGCGAGCCGCCGCCTACGAGAACGCCACCATGGAGTGGATCGACGGCAACCTCGGCTCGAAGCTGACGATGAAGTACCCCGCCGTCTGGATGATGGAGGAAGGCGCCCACGGCGAAGTCCTCTCGATCGCATTCGCAGGTGCCGGGCAGCATCAGGACGCCGGGGCCAAGATGGTGCACGTCGCACCGAACACCACCTCGACCATCGTCGCGAAGTCGATCTGCAAGGACGGCGGGCGAGCGGGTTATCGCGGTCTCGTGCGAGTGGAGCCCGGAGCGGAGAACTCGAAGAGCTTCGTCCGCTGTGACGCATTGATTCTCGACGAGGACAGCCGCTCCGACACCTACCCGTACATGGAGATCGAGGAGAACGACGCCGAGATCGGTCACGAAGCGACCGTCTCGAAGGTCGGCGAGGAGCAGCTCTTCTATCTGATGAGCCGCGGTCTCACCGAGGATCAGGCGACGTCGATGATCGTTGCCGGATTCATCGAGCCGATCGTCAAGGAGCTCCCGATGGAGTACGCCGTCGAGATGAACCGCCTCATCGAGCTGAACATGGCAGAAGCCGGCGCGATCGGGTAGCGGACTTCGTCCGCGGCTGCCGGCTGTCGGCTGTCGGCCATGGGCTGCCGAGGCGGCCCGGGGCCCTCTCGGCGTTGCCTTGCCCGCGA
>CBDTXZ010000225.1:0-4762 GCA_965364515.1 uncultured bacterium | reverse complement strand
GAAGGCGTCGTAGTTGTGATAGCGCGGACGATTCCGCTCTGCCTCGAGCCGTCCGGCCGCGATGTCGACGTAGGTCTGCTCGGTGTCGTAGCCGACAGAGCGGCGGCCTGAGCGCTCGGCGGCCACCAGCGTGGTGCCCGAGCCGACGAACGGGTCGAGGATGAGATCGTTCTCGTAGGAGTAGAGGTCGATCAGGCGCTTGGCGAGCGGAATCGGGAACGGAGCCGGATGGTTCACCCGCCGGGCGGACTCGGGATCGATTCGCCACACGTCGAGGGTGGCCTCCATGAACTCGTCGACCGGCATCGTGCTGGCGTGCGGATACCCCTCCTTGGCGCGCTGCTGGGCGCTTCGGGCCCGGTCGAAGCGTCCCTTCGAGGCGACGACGACCCGCTCGGTGAGATCACGCAGCACCGGGTTGGCCGACTTCCGGAAGGATCCCCATGCGACCGATCCGCCTGCGCCCTCCGCCTTCTGCCAGATGATCTCACCACGGAGCAGCAGACCGAGATCGTCCTGGAGGATGCGGATGACGTCGGCGGACAGGCTGCGGTAGGGCTTGCGTCCGAGGTTGGCGACGTTGACGGCGATCCGCCCACCGGGTTCGAGTACCCGCGCACACTCGGCGAAGACGTCGCGCAGCATCTCGAGGTACTCGATGTAGGAAGACGGCACCTCCGCCTCGCCCTCACCGGTCTCGATCACCGCCTGCTCGTACTCTTTCCCGACGAAATAGGGCGGTGACGTCACGACCAGCGCGACCGAACGGTCGGGCAGGTGGGTCATTGCTCGTGAGTCGCCGAGGATCACCGGCGGATCGGGAAGCTGCAGTTCGCTCGGGAGTGGCCCCAACACGTCGTCGTCGGAGACGACGGGGGCGGGAAACCGTGCGTAGAAGGCGCTGGCATCGTGGTTCTCGCGACGGCCGACCCCGAACGCCGAAGTCGACGTACCACGCGATTCGTCCGCGAGATCTTCGACGTCCTCTCCGATGGGCTTCTCCATGCCGAGCACGATACCGACGCCCTGTGACAGAAAGTGACCTCTTGCGGCCCCCTGATCAGGCGTGGCGAGAGGAAGAAGGCTCCGGGATTCGCCGCGGGACGTTGCCGGTGAGCGACAGGAAGAACTTCATGACCTTGTGGCCGGCATCAGAGGTCTGCCCGAACATGCACGGGCACCCGCCGTCGATCACTTCGATTCCCTCGGACCTGCCGAAGGAAGCCGCGGATGCGTCCACACTGCCTCCACCGGGTCCCCGATGCATCCACACGTGCTTGATTCCGAGCCGGGCGCATTCGCTCATCGTGGCGCCGGCGCGCTCGGGATTCGTGGCGATCACCACGGCGTCGACCCCACCGGGGATCGCACTCAGGCTGTGGTAGGACGGATCACCCTCGACCGAATCGGCGTTGGGGTTCACGGCGAACACCTCGTACCCGCGGTCTCGCAGTCTCTGGTAGACCACGTTGCCGCCATGTCCCTGCGGGTTGCGAGAAACCCCGGTCACGGCAATGCGCTTCTTCGCCAGGAATCTCCCGGCGGCCTCGTCCATCGTCGGCACTGTGACCTCCTCGATCGCGCCTCAGGTGCACGATCGGACACGATGACCGCACCGACAAGAGCACCACGTCACAAGGCTGATCGACCTGTCGCCTCCGGCGGTCGGCTCGCCCCGAATCGGTCCGATCAGGACCGTTCCCGGTTCACGAGAAGATGGTCTTCGGGCGCTCGACCTTCTCACCGTCGAGCGTGATGTCGACCCGTTCGTTGTAGAAGCAGACCATGCCGGCGATCGGAGCCGACTCCCTGGCCGGGAAGGGGTAGCTCCACACGATGTCGTCGTGGGTTGTCTCGTCCAGCACCACGGACCAGTACTCGGCCGTCCCCTTGTAGGGGCATTCGGTCGATGTGTCGGAGGGCATCAGGAGGTCCATCCGCACGTCGGTCTTCGGCAGGTAGTACCTGGCCGGCAGCCCCGTCTCGAACAGGACCACCGGGCTGCGGGAATCGGCGATCTCGACCCCGTCGATCGACACCACCACGTGTCTGCTCGACCTGAGCGCATCGATCCGGGTGTACGGATCTCTGGGATGGACGAAGACCTCTTCGTCCTCTTCGAACCAGTGGTCCATCGCCGCCCACTCGATCCGATAGAAACCGTTCAACTCCTCGACCGGAGAGTCCTCGTAGCCGAGTACCGCACCTTCGATCTCGAAGTCGTCGGTGACGATCGAATACACCCGCGCAGTGCCACGTGACGGCGTGCGATTCGTCTCGCCCGTGTCAACCAGCACATCCTCGCTGACCGCCTCGGCCGGGAAGTAGTAGGTCGGGTAGTAGGGCTTCTCCCACACCAGCAGCGGCGCGTCGGTGTCCACGATCGTGTGCCCTGCCACCATTCCACGAACCCGCTTCTGGCTGGGCTCGACCCTGACCCGTCCTCGTTCGGTCATCTTCGTCTCCTCGTCGTCTGGGCGTTCCAACGTCGCCTGGACGGCTGAGATTCCGAGGGCGACCACCGAGACCCGGCCGAGTGCCGTCGCATATGCTGGGCGCTCGCCACGAAAGCCGGCATGTGAAACTCGCAATCCTGTCCCGAGCGCCCAACGTCTACAGCACCCAACGCCTCAAGCGAGCCGCAACCGACCGCGGCCACGAGGTCAGAGTCCTCAACACGCTCCGCTTCGCCATCGATCTCGCCGGGGACGAGCCGGCCCTCCAATACCGAGGCAAGCAACTGAGCGACTACGACGCGGTGCTCCCCCGGATCGGTGCATCCATCACGTTCTTCGGTCTCGCCGTCGTTCGCCAGTTCGAACAGATGGACGTGTACACCCCGAACACCGCCGCAGGCATCGCCAACTCCCGCGACAAGCTGCGCTCGATCCAGATCCTCTCCCGACACGACATCGGCATCCCGGCGACCACGTTCGTCCGCGACCGCCAGGACGTGCTGGCGGCGATCGACCGTGTCGGCGGGGCCCCGGTCGTCATCAAACTGCTCGAGGGCACGCAGGGAATCGGCGTGATCCTCGCGCCCGACACGAAGGTCGCAGAAGCGATCATCGAGACCCTCCAGAGCGCCCGCCAGAACGTCCTGATCCAGCGGTTCATCGCCGAATCCAAGGGGCGCGACGTGCGGGCACTCGTCGTGGGCGACAGGGTCGTCGCCGCGATGCGCCGCAAGGCCCAGGGGGACGAATTCCGTTCCAACGTCCATCGGGGCGGCACCACCGAGTCGATCACGCTGGAACCGGAGTTCGAACGGGTCGCCGTCCAGGCAGCGCAGATCATGGGGCTGCGAGTGGCAGGCGTGGACATGCTCGAAGGCGACGACGGACCGCTCGTGATGGAAGTCAACTCCTCACCCGGGCTCGAAGGCATCGAGACGGCGACCGGGCTCGACATCGCCGGGTCGATCGTTGACTACATCGCCGATCAGGTGGATTTCCCCGAGCTCGACGTCCGGCAACGCCTGTCCGTCAGCACCGGGTACGGGGTGGCCGAATTGCTGATTCGCGAAGGCGCGGACCTGGTCGGAACCTCGATCGCAGACTCGGGCCTCCGCGAACAGGACATCACGGTCCTCACGCTCACGCGCGGCACCAAGGTGATCCCGAACCCCCGAAACGACCGGGTGCTGGAGGCGGAGGATCGGCTTCTGTGCTTCGGGAAACTCGGGTCGATGCGTCACCTCGTCCCCGAGAAGAGCCGTCGCAGGCACCGCATCAAGGTGCGGCCGCTGCCACCGGAGCCGACCGATGAGGCGACGCCGGGGGCCTGATCGGGTGTCTCCGGGCGCTTCCTAGACTCACGCCATGCCCGCACGTGTGATCGCCGTCGCCAACCAGAAGGGCGGCGTCGCAAAGACGACGACCGTTCACGCAGTCGCCGCCGGACTCATCGAACGCGGCCGTTCGGTCCTGGCGATCGACCTCGACCCGCAGGCCTCACTCACCTTCGCGATGGGCGTCGACGAGGAACCCGAACCGTCGATGCACGACGTCATGATGGGACGCATCCAGATCGCCGAGATCCTCTACGAATCGAACGAGATCGATCTCGCGCCGTCCTCGATCGACCTCGCCGGCAGCGAGGTCCATCTGCTGACCCGAACCGGCCGCGAGTTCGTGCTCCAACGCGCCCTGCGACCACACCTCGACGACTACGACTACATCTTCATCGATTGCCCGCCGTCGCTCGGCATCCTCACGATCAACGCGCTCACGGTGGCCGGCGAGGTGATCATCCCCGTGCAGGCCGAGACGCTCTCGCACCGGGGCGTCGGTCAGCTGCTCGAGACGGTCGAGGAGGTCAAGCAGTTCACCAATCCCGACCTCCGTGTCGGTGGCGTGGTCGTCACGATGTTCGACTCACGCACCAATCTCGGCCAGGAGGTGGTTGCGACCCTGAAGGCCACCCACGACCTCCGTGTCTTCGAGCCGCCCATCCCGAAGTCCGTCAGGGTGGCGGAGGCCCCCGGACGCGGCCTGTCGGTCCTCACCCATGCGTCGACATCGAAGCCGGCGGACGCCTATCGTCGGATCGCAGAGGAGGTGGACGATGGCAGATGACGGCAAGCGGAGCCTGTTCTCCGGTGGCCGCTCCGGCTCCAAGCCCACCGGAGAGGGCAAAGACGCCCTCTACTCGCACGACTCCTCCGGCAACGGCCCCATCAAGATCGACTGTGCGCGGTGCGGTGAGACCTCCGACGTCAGCATCCTCGACGCGTTGGGACGGCTGATCCGCTTCAGTCTCT
>CBDTXZ010000224.1:0-4816 GCA_965364515.1 uncultured bacterium | reverse complement strand
AGGTGAAGTCGAAGCCCTTCAACAAGTCGGCCTCGAATCGTGGCTCATGGATCTCGTCGATTCCACCCATGGCTTTCCACTTGTCGGGATTCTGCAGCTGAACCCACACCGACGTCGGCGGAATCTCGGTGATAGCGCTGTGTCGGAAGATGTCTGACGGCACGTCGAGCAGGATACGTTCGGAGGCAAGCCGCCGCAGCCGATCGCGGGTGGCTGCCGAGAAGCTCGAACTTGGCCACAGGCAGAATCTGAGCCACGAACGCGACGAGGTTCCGACATCGCGCGAGCTGCCAGCAGTCCCTGTATCCATTCTGCGGTGTCGTTCGTCATTGGGGTGTGGATCTGAACGACAGGGAATGCCACATGAAGTACAAGGGGGACCGGGCGTTGCGTGTCGGCATCGGGCCTCCTCCTCCTGCTGGTGCTTGGATGAGGTGAGATCCTCACCTCCGAGCTCGGAACCCTCTTCACTTTCATGGGATTCGTGCCCTTTGCCACCGGCATGACGGGCTGTGCCCGCAGGGACGATCCCGGCTGACCTCTCGGTGCCACTCATGCCTGAAGCAGCAGCCCGCAGACGTGCCCAAATCCCACTCCAGTCCGTGGCATGCTTGACGGATGAAGTTCGATCCGATTCACACCGATCGTCTGCTGCTCCGCCACATGAACCCTGATGACGCCCGGTCGCTCGCCGCCAGGCGCAGTGAACCAGAAGTTGCTCGATATCAGACCTGGGCCCTCCCATTTCCCTTGCGGCGCGCCGAGGAGATGGTCGCCGAACTCGTCGAGATGGAAGGGCCGGAGAACGAGAAGTGGTGGATGGCGGCTGTGGAGATCGAAGCCAGCGGCGCAGTGATCGGCGAGGTCGTTGTTCATCTCACGTGGGAGGGCCGGTGTGCAGAGGTCGGCTACACCTTCACGCCCGAACAATGGGGCAAGGGCTACGCGACCGAGGCGACCTCCGCCATCGTCGACTACCTGTTCGAGCAACCCGGGATCACCCGAGTGTTCGGGATGCTCCATCCCGACAACACCGCATCCGCCCGGGTGTTGGAGCGGGTCGGCATGCTGTTCGAGGGACACACCCGGAACTCCTTCTGGGTTGGTGACGAGAACTCCGACGACTGGATCTACGGCATGACGCCGGAGGATCATCGGGCCTGGGTCGATCGGCCGCGCGACAGCCCTCGGTCCGTCACCTGGGTGCCTGTGGATCAGTCGAACGAGGCAGCCGTGTACAAGCTCAAGACTCATCGGACACAGCGTGAGTTCGTCGCCCCGATGGAGTGGTCGTTCACCGACGCACTGTTCCCCGAGATCGTCGAGGGCGTCCCGCTCGAGCCCTGGATGCGTGCGGTGTACGCCGATGACGACCTGGCGGGGTTCGTCATGCTCGCCCGAGTCACCGATGCCCATCCCGAGCCCTACCTGTGGCGTCTGTTGGTCGATCGACTCCATCAGCGCCGAGGGATCGGAAGCCGCATCCTGGACCTGGTCGTCGAACAGTGCCGGAGGTGGGAAGCCGACACGCTCCTCACCAGCTGGGCCCCCGGGTTGGGGACTCCGGAGCCGTTCTACCTGTCGTATGGGTTCGAGCCGACCGGAGAGGTCGTAGACGGCGAGATCGAAGCCCGACTCACGTTCGCTTGAGTCCGCCCGCGAGATCGGGGCCGGCGGACCCCGCGGTTCGCCAACCCCGATTCGTTGCAGACCCGGAGGAGGAGTGGGTTGCATGTCTCGACGATTCGATGTCCGCCTTCGACACTCGGAAAGGTAGGCAGCCGAGATTGCCGCGTTGTGAACGGAGTGCCTCGGTGCGGTGAAACCTCCGTCGAGGAGGCATGGTTCGCACCCGGCACTAACGTTGCCCCCATGCCCGGACTTCTCGCTTTCCACGCGCATCCCGACGACGAATGCAGCAGCACCGGTGGCACGCTGCACACCTATGTCGGTCGGGGCGAACAGGTCGTCGTGATCACCGCCACCGACGGGGCGGAAGGCGAGATCCACAACTACGAGGACCCCGAGTCGCTGAAGCCGCGTCTGGCCGAGATGCGAAGCGACGAGATGGCTGCGGCGATGTCGGTCTTGGGGGTCGAGCACCAGGAATTCCTCGGTTACCGCGACTCAGGGATGATGGGAGAGCCATCGAACCAGCACCCCGAGGCCTTCTGGAATGCCGACTTCATGGAGGCGACCGAGAGGCTGGTCAGGCTGATCCGCAAATACACGCCGGAAGTCATGACGATCTACGACCCGTTCGGCGGGTACGGTCACCCCGACCACATCAACGTCCATCGCATCGGCATGGCCGCCTACGCCGGTTCTCCCGATCTGTCACGGTTTCCGCTCCTGGAGGGCGAGACCGAGTGGCAACCACAGAAGCTCTACTGGACCACCTGGCCCCGCAGCCGCGCGCGTGCGTTCGCCGACCTCCGGCTCGAGGCCGGCATGATCGACGAAGCGGACCACGCGAGGATGCAGAACGCCGGCACCCCGGACGAGCACATCTCCACATTCATCGACGTGTCCGACGTCCTCGACGTCAAGGAGAAGGCGTTGCGAGCCCATCGCACCCAGATCCCCGAAGACTGGTTCCTCCTGAACGTTCCCGAAGAGATGAAGCCGCTCCTGCTGGGGAGGGAGTCGTTCGTGAAGATCTTCGACCGAGTCGGTGCACCCGCCCAGGAGACGGATCTCTTCACAGGGCTCCGCTGAATTGGACGCCGCCGCTCGCTGGCGTGATCAGCTCGAAGCATGGGCGCTTCCCGACGAACTGTTGGACACCGCCGAAGAGTCGCCATACGGCTGGTCCCAAGATCTGTGGAAGCGCCGCAGCGCGATCGCAGCGACCGGCGAACCGCCGGAGACGACTCGCATCGTCACCGAGCTCATGCCGAAGCAGGGCACCTTGCTCGACATCGGCGTTGGGCGGGGGAGAGCGTCGCTGCCGATCGCAGAGAGTGGGTATCGGTTGATCGGCGTCGACGAGAGCCTCGAGATGCTCACCGGGTTCTCAGAGGACGCCCGGGAGCGATCGATGCACGTGGAGACGGTCGAGGGGCGATGGCCGGACGTCGCCACGCAGGTACCGGTCGCAGACGTGGCGTTGGCGGCGAACGTCGTCTACAACGTTGCAGACATCGTCCCGTTCATCGGCGCGATGATCGACCACGCCAGGATCGCTGCCGTGCTCGAGCTCACCGACCGGCACCCATGGGCGCACCTCGCTCCGCTGTATCGAGACGTCCACCATCTCGATCGTCCGGATGGCCCGACGGCGGATGATCTGGTGGCCGTGATCGTCGAGATGACAGGCGAGGAGCCCGTCGTGCACAGATGGGAACGCCAGGGTCACGTCTGGTACGAGAGCTGGGATGAGCTGCTCGACCACTACGGGCGTCGCCTCGTCGTCCCGAAGGCGGAACGTGCCGCACTGCGGCCGCTCCTCGAGGCTCATGTGGTCTCTGACGACGGCCGTCTTCGAGTCGGCGACGGCCCGACGGAGCTCGCCACCATCGTGATCCGGGTGGGTCGCGGATCGGTGTCTGGTCACACAGATGGCTGAAGACCGGCGAGACGGTTAGCCTCTCATCAGCCGGATGCCGAGAGCCGGACGGCCGACCGCCGACCGCAGCTCTGTCGAAGGCACCGCTTCCACCCGGAGAACCGTCCCTGTGCTGATCGTGCGCGACCTCAAGATCGAAACCGGCCCCCGAGTCCTCATCGACGGGGCCAGCTTCAGCGTGCAGCCAGGCGACCGGATGGGACTCGTGGGTCGCAACGGGGCGGGCAAGACGACCCTCATGCGAACGCTCGTCGGAGAGATCGAGCCGACCGAGGGCAAGATCACACGGACCGGCCATGTCGGCTATTTCTCCCAAGAGGCGGTGCTTCCCGGGCTGGAGTATCCGAACATGACTGCTCTCGAGCGGATCCTCGCAGCCCGAGAGATCGGCGCCATGCAGCATCGGATCGAAGAGACGCGTCGCAAGATGGAGGCGGTCACCGGGGCCGAGCGCGACACCATGATCCGCAGGTTTGCCCGTCTCCAAGACGAGTTCGACGCCAAGGGCGGGTATGTCGCCGAAGCCGAAGCCAAGCGAACCGCCGCCAACCTCGGCATCGACAACGAGGACCTCGCTCAGCCCGTTGCGACAATGTCTGGTGGCCAGCGGCGAAGAGTCGAGCTCGCCCGGATCTTGTTCTCCGAGACCGACGTCATGCTGCTCGACGAGCCGACCAACCACCTCGACCTCGATGCCAAGGCATGGCTCGTGGACTATCTCATCGGCTACAAGGGTGCGCTCCTCGTGATCTCCCACGACCTCCCACTTCTCGACGACGGCATCACATCGGTGCTCGCTCTCGAGCACCAGACCGTTGAGACCTATCGAGGCAACTACTCGTCCTATCTGATCGAACGTGAGGCGCGGAGGGAGCAACGCGAACGAGAACGGAAGCAACAGGACTCAGAAATCGCCCGTCTCGAAGCCAACGTTCGCCGGTTCAAGGGTTCATCCGAGAAGATGGCGCGGGTTGCGCGATCGATGGAGACCCGGGTCGATCGAATGAAGACCGAACTCGTCGAGGTCCAGAAGCGGGGCCGGAACGTGAAGGTGCAGTTCCCTCAGCCCGAGAAGTCCGGCCGGGTTCCGCTCGAGGCCACCGGTGTCGCCAAGGCGTACGGCGACAACGTCGTCTTCGTCGATGTCGACGTCGCAGTCGAGCGGGGCGAGCATGTGATGATCATGGGGCTGAACGGCGCCGGCAAGACGACCCTGCTCAGGATTCTCGCCGGTGAGGAGACAGCCGA
>CBDTXZ010000223.1:0-4822 GCA_965364515.1 uncultured bacterium | reverse complement strand
ACCACCACACCAACGACCAAGACCACCGCGACCGCTCTGAAGACCACGGCGCCCCAGCTCGGTGCGATCGGCGACTACGTCTGGCTCGACCTCGACGGTGACGGCAGCCAGGGTCCGCCCGACGAAGAGAAGCCGGTGGCCGGAGCGACCGTCCAGTTGCTGACCGCTGATGGCACGCTGCTGGCATCGCAGGTCACGGGCGCAGACGGTCTATATCTGTTCGACGACCTCGAGGCCGGCACCTACCGGGTTCAGGTCGTGTACGGGGGTGCGACGTACACCATTCCGCGGGCACCGGGGATCTCGGCGGCCACCAACAGCGATGTCGATCCTCTCGGCAACGGAATCGGCAGGACCGGACTCATCTCGATTTCCTCTGGCGAAATCGACTTGACGTGGGACGCCGGCATCGTGGTGGAGGTGCTGGGCGTTCAGATCGAAGCGACGACTACGACGGTGGTGGAGCCGGTGACGCTCGAGACGCTGCCGTTCACCGGTGCCGACAGTGCGAACCTCCTCGTCGCCGCCTCGACGTTGGCCATGGCCGGCTTCGTGACCCTGCTGATGGCCGGATTGCGTCCCAATCGGAGATCCTCTGGAACTCCGACCGGCCGTTGGACTGAGCACTGAACCGCACGATGGGTGGAATCGACCCCCGGATCGATCGATCCGGGGGTCGATTGTGGCGCCAGTAGGCTCGTCGAAATCAACCACCTGTTGTCGACGGCTGACGCCATACTCACGGACCTGTGATGAACCCCACCTACGAACCCAACGACGTCGAAGCCGACTGGTACGCCAAGTGGGAGGCGGCCGGGATCTTTCGTCCCGAGTACCGCCCTGATGGCGAGCCGTATGCGGTGGTGATCCCTCCTCCCAACGTGACCGGCGCCCTCCACATGGGCCATGCGCTCAACCACACGATCCACGACACGATCATCCGCCGTAAGCGCATGCAGGGATTCGCTGCGCTGTGGGTTCCGGGAACCGACCACGCCGGGATCGCAACCCAGAACGTCGTCGAGCGCGAGTTGGCGGCGGAGGGGATGAACCGACACGACCTCGGACGCGAGGAGTTCATTCGCCACGTCTGGGAGTGGAAGCGTCTCTACGGCGATCGCATCACCAAGCAGATCCGCAGGATGGGCGCATCGTGCGACTGGACGAGGGAGCGCTTCACCCTCGATGACGGCCTGTCATCTGCCGTCCGCGAAGTCTTCGTCCGTCTCTTCGAAGAAGGGCTCATCTACCGGGGGAACCGGATCATCCACTGGTGTCCGAGATGTGAGACCGCCCTCGCTGAGATCGAGGTCGAATACCGGGACACCAACGGGACGCTCACGCACATCTTCTACCCCTTCGTGGACGGAGACGGGGGAGTGACCGTCGCCACCACACGTCCCGAGACCATGCTCGGCGACACCGGAGTCGCCGTGCATCCCGACGATGACCGCTATCGGCATCTCGTCGGCAAGAGGGTCCGTTTGCCGATCGTCGGGCGGGAGATCCCGATCGTCGCAGACGACGTGGTGGACCCCGAGTTCGGGACAGGTGCCGTGAAGGTGACGCCCGCCCACGACCCCAACGACTTCGAGATCGGAATGCGTCACGGGCTCGAAACGATTCCGGTGTTGGATGCCAAGGCAGTCGTCACCCCGGCCGGCGGGCGATTCGAAGGACTCGATCGTTTCGACGCCCGACGAGCCGTCGTCGAGGCGCTCGAAGCCGAGGGCGCGATCGTCGCCACCGAAGAGCACCGTCACAACGTCGGCCACTGTTACCGATGCGACACGGTGGTGGAGCCTTTCCTGTCCGATCAGTGGTTCGTCGCCGTCGCCGACCTGGCGGCCCCGGCCATCGACGCCGTCCGCAAAGGTGACAATCGATTCGTCCCCGAGCGGTGGGAGAAGACATATTTCCATTGGATGGAGAACATCCGCGACTGGACGATCAGCCGCCAGATCTGGTGGGGCCATCGGATTCCAGCCTGGTACTGCCCTGACGGTCACGTCACGGTCTCACGGGACGATCCCACGAATTGCGGCGAATGTGCCTCCGAAGACATCACCCAGGACCCGGATGTGCTCGACACCTGGTTCTCGTCTGCGCTGTGGCCGTTCTCGACGCTCGGATGGCCCGAAGACACCGAGGACCTCGGGCGCTTCTACCCCAACGACATCCTGATCACGGGATTCGACATCATCTTCTTCTGGGTTGCCCGGATGATGCTGATGGGCATCCACTTCATGGATGAAGTCCCCTTCCGGGACACGATCATTCACGGCCTCGTCCGAGACGCCGATGGCCAGAAGATGTCCAAGTCTCGTGGAAACACCCTGGACCCGCTCGAAGTGGCCGAGCAGCACGGCGCGGATCCCCTCCGGCTCGCCCTCATCCAGGCGGCGAACCCCGGTCAGGACGTTCCGCTCAACATGGAATGGGTGGAGGGCACCCGCAAGTTCGGCAACAAGCTCTGGAACGGCACTCGATTCGTTCTTCGCAGCGTCGAACCCGGTTCGGTGCCTGCCGACGGGGGCTATCCCGAGCAGCCGGGTGAGATCGACGCCTGGATCCTGTCCCGGCTCGGCCAGGTGGCTTCCCGGTTCGACGAACTGTGCGATCAATACCGATTCTCGGACGCCTTCGGGCTTCTGTACTCGTTCACCTGGTCCGAGGTCTTCGACTGGTACGTGGAGATGTCGAAGGGCTCGCTTGCCGATGAGGCAACCGCTGCGGCTACCCGTCAGACGCTCGGGGTGGTCATCAGAGACGTCATCAAGCTCTTCCACCCCGCCATTCCCTATCTGACCGAAGAACTCTGGATGAACGTGGTGGGCGACGGTTTCGTCGCCGGAGCGAACTGGCCCGAGATCCCCGCATACGAAGGTCCCGAAGCAATGGGCGACGTCCAGGACCTGATCGCCGGGGTCCGCCGCTTCCGAGCGGAGCAGGGGATCTCGCCACGTCAGGAACTGGCATTGCGAGTCCAGGGAGGTGGAGGACTCGAGCCATGGTCTGCCCGCCTGCTCGGCGATCTCGCAGCCGTGACGGTCGAGTCGATCGAGCATCCGCCAACCGACGGCCACACCAGGATCGTCGCCGGGCGCTATCAGGGCTTCATCCCGCTCGAAGGCGTGATCGACACCGACGCCGAGCGTGACCGTCTCACCAAGCGGCGAGATGCCGCCCAAGAGGATCTGGATCGCGTCGAGAAGAAGCTCGGCAATCCTGCGTTCGTCGACAAGGCTCCGGCCGAGGTCGTCGAGAAGGAGCGGGGCAAGCAACGCGAGTTGACCGACCTGGTGGGCAAGATCCAGGCTCAGTTGGATCTGCTCTGACGTGCTGACCTACTCGGATGCCGTCGAGTATCTGAACGCACACATCGGTCGCGGTATGCACCCGGGATTGGAGACGATCTCGGGCCTTCTCGAGTTGATGGGCGATCCGCAGGATTCGTATCCGATCGTTCACATCGCCGGCACGAACGGCAAGACCTCCGTCGCCCGCATGGTGACCTTCCTGTGCGTCGCCCACGGGCTCACCACCGGGACCTTCACGTCGCCCCATCTCGAAAGCGTCGAAGAGCGGGTGTCGATCAATGCCGAGCCAACCGACCCTGGCGACTTCGCCCAGGCCGTCATGGACACCAAGGCGTTCGCAGACATCTACGAGGAGCGGACCGGTCGAAAGCTCAGCTACTTCGAGGTGACAGCCGCACTCGCGTTCTCGTGGTTCGCGGACCAGGCGGTCGATGTCGGTGTGATCGAAGTGGGTCTCGGTGGACGGCTCGACGCCACCAACGCTGCGCGGGGGAGCGTTGCCGTGCTGACCAGCGTCGGGATGGATCATGCCGACTATCTCGGAGACACGATCGAGGCGATCGCCAGGGAGAAGCTCGCGATCGTCGAGGAAGGCTCGATCCTGGTGACCGGCCCGCTCCCAGAGAGCGTCGTCGCCATCGCCGAAGAGGTCTGCCGTGAACGGTCTGCCGAGCTCAGGCTCTATGGGAGGGACTTCCGTCTCGAGGGGGCGCTGAAGGGTGTTGGGGGATGGCAGATCGACATCGAAGGCACCCAGGGTGTGTACGAGGAGATCTTCCTCCCGGTCCATGGTCGATATCAGACCATCAACTTCGCAGTCGCGATCGCCGCCGTCGAGGCGTTGACCAACCGGGCCCTCGACCCCGATGCGGTGATCGATGCCGCCACGGTCGTCACGAACCCCGGCCGAATGGAACTGATGGAAACCGATCCACCGCTGATTCTCGACGGCGCCCACAACGCAGACGGCTTCGTCGCACTCGCCCAATCGCTGGCCGAGGAGTATCCGACCACCAGGTGGGTCGTGGTCACGGCGGCCATGGAGGACAAGGACCTGGCGGCGATGTGGAGTCCGATCGCGTCGCGGCTGCTCGCTGTCGTCGCTACCCAGTCCGATGCGGCGAGAGCGCGACCTGCCGCAGATCTCGGTGCCCGGCTCGAGTCCCTCGTCGGTGACACGCCGGTCACCGTGGTGGCCGACCCGGCAGAAGCGCTGGAACACGCCCGAACGCTCGCAGGCGAGGGCGACGGCATCCTGGTGGCCGGATCGCTCTACCTGACCGGCGCCATCCGTGCCCATCTCACGGGCTCGAAACGCACACCCAACGAGAGGTAACCGATATCTCGAGCGGGTTCACCGTTGCTGGGCCCAGATGTGTTGTCAGCTGTCCGCCATCCGCTATCTGCCGGACGAGGGCGAGAACATGGCTCTTCTATCGACACAATGCACTCGAACTCGTCGAGCGCAGTTGTCGCGAGCCGTGGAGCCCATGGCTGACAGC
>CBDTXZ010000222.1:0-4898 GCA_965364515.1 uncultured bacterium | reverse complement strand
TCGCGACTCCTTGCCCTGTCTGAGGGTGGGGAACCAAAACTGGAGATCGATATGAACGTGCCCCCGGGTGGGCCGGTGCTCGAGTGCTCGGGTATCGGCAAGTCGTTCGGCGACCATGCCGTCGTCACGGGGCTCGGGTTCAGCGTCGCCCCCGGTGAGACCTACGGGCTGCTCGGCCCGAACGGGGCCGGAAAGACCACGACGATCTCGATGATCGCCGGGCTCCTGGAGCCAGACGTCGGCGAGATCCGGCTCGCCGGCGAGCCGATGAGCCCTGACGCGACCCACACCAAACGCCTCGTGGGGCTCGTCCCTCAGGACCTGGCCATCTATCCCGACCTCGACGCCACCGAGAACCTGGAGTTCTTCGGTCAACTGCAGGGCATGAAGGGCGCCGAGCTGGAGCGTCGGGTCGCCGAGGTCCTCGACATCATCGAATTGACGGACCGGGCCGATGATCGAACCGAGCACTACTCGGGTGGCATGAAGCGCCGGCTCAACATCGGAGTGGGCCTGCTGCACCGTCCGGCGCTCTTGATCCTGGACGAACCGACCGTCGGGGTGGATCCACAGAGCCGCAATGCCATCCTCGACAGCGTGGAGCGACTGGGGGAGGAGGGGATGGCTGTCCTCTACACCACCCACTACATGGAGGAAGCCGAGCGTCTCTGTGACCGGATCGGCATCATCGACCAAGGAAAGCTGATCGCCGAAGGCACCCAAGCCGACCTGGTTCGCATCGTCGGGCAGCGGGATCGACTGACGCTCACGGCCACCGGATCGCTGGCGGCCACGGCTGCTGCGCTGGGTGAGCTGGAGGCGGTCGACGACGCCGGCGTGGCCGGCGAGGAGATCGTGCTCATCGTCGATCGGGCTCATGAGCACCTTCCGCAGATCCTCGAGATCGCCGGACGGACCGGCTCGATGGTCAAGAGCGTCGATGTCGACTCGGCCGACCTGGAATCGGTGTTTCTCAAGCTGACCGGTCGAGCACTGCGGGAGTGATCGTGGGAGCCGCCTGGACCATCGCTCGCAAGGACCTGAAGCAGCGGCTTCGCGACCGGTCCGCCTACATCATCGGCATCGTGGCGCCGCTCGGTCTGGCGCTGGTCTTCGGGTTCGTGCTCAACCCCCTGTCCGGCTTCGAGTTCGAAGGCAGGTATGCGGTTGCCGATCTGGACCGAGGCCCGGTCTCTCGCATCTTCGTCGAGAACGTCCTCGGTGGCGCCGAAGGCATCGAGGTGATCGAGGTCGACACCGTCGCCGAGGCCGAGGAGCTGGTCGACACCGAGGTCTCGCCGCTCGGCGGTACCGAAGGCACCGAGACGGCGGACGCCGCCATCATCTTCCCCGCAGGGTTCAGCGCCGATGTCCAGTCTGAGCGCCCGGTGACGATCGACGTGATCGGCAACCAGGGATCCGAGACCGAGGCGGGAATCGCGGTTGCGATCGTCGAGGGATATGCGAGCGAACTGACCTCCGTGCGGATCGCAGTGGCGACCGTCGAGAACCTGGTCGGTACCGAGGTGGACCGGCTGGCCACCGGCGTCGAGGTGCTGGCGACACCCAACCCGGTGACCGTTCGGGACGACACCGCCTCGACCAAACAACTCGACGGGGTGACGTTCTATGCAGCGGGCATGGCGATCTTCTTTCTGTTCTTCACGGTTCAGTCCGGCATCACCGGGCTGTTGGAAGAACGACGGACAGGGACCATGTCCCGGCTGCTGTCGTCGCCGATCTCGCGCACGTCGGTGCTCGGCGGCAAGATGCTGAGCGCCTTCCTCGTCGGTCTCGTGAGCATGCTGGTGCTCTTCGTGGCGACCACGTTCGCCGTCGACGCCGATTGGGGCCCGCCGCTCGGTGTGGCGTTGCTCGTCCTCGCAGCCATCGTCGCCGCCATCGGCATCGTCTCGATCATCGCAGGGTTCGCCCGCTCCGAGGAGCAGGCAACGGCGTTCGGCTCGATGGTCGGCATGGTGCTCGGCTTCCTGGGCGGAACGTTCTTCGACGTCTCTCAGGCGGGCGGGCTCTTGGCCTCGCTGCGTTTCCTCTCCCCGCACGGCTGGTTCATGCAGGGACTCGCCGATCTCCGATCCGATGACCTGGCGGTCGTCGTCGTTCCGGTGCTTGCGATGCTCGGATTCGGCCTGGTGACGGGAGCCGTCGGGATCAGCCGGCTGCGAAAGGGGCTCAGGCCATGAAGCCAATCGCCATCGCCCGGGTCAACCTGGTTCGATTCTTCCGCGATCCGCAGGCGATCTTCAGTGTCTTCCTGCTCCCAATGCTGATCGTGCTGCTCCTCGGCGCCATGCAGGGCGGGGCGTCGACACCCAAACTCGGGTTCACCGTGGCCGAGGGCGATTCACTCACCGCCGAGCTCCTCGGCATCCTCGAGAGTGTCGAAGGTTTCGAAGTCGTCGAGCTCGACGACGCGGACTCGGCCGTTCGGCAGGTGGAGCGGGGCGGGCTGAGGGCGGCGGTCATCGTCCCCGGTGCGTACGAATCGACGCTGCGTTCGGGTGGTGACGTCGAGATCAGGCTGGTGACCAGAGCGGGCCAGGAGATCCAGGGGATCAGCGAGGTGATCGGGGCTGCCGTGACGCAACAGGCGACGCTCCTGCGGACCGCCCGCTTCGCAGAAGAGACCGGTGCCGGGAGTTTCGACGATGCGCTCGCCGTGGCAACGATGGCCCAGGAGTCGCTGCCGCCAGTGGAGGTCGTTGCGTCGATCGCCGGCGAGCCCTTCGTTCTGGCGGGGCTCGGGCAGTTCGACATCTACGCCCAGGGCATGCTCGTGCTGTTCATCTTCATCACCACGCTCAACGGCGCCGTCACGTTGGTGCGTTCGCGCCAGCTGGGTGTGTCGCGCCGGATGTACTCGACTCCCACATCCATCCGAACGATGCTGGCGGGCGAGGCGCTGAGCCGCTTCACGCTCGCCCTCATCCAGGGAGGGTTCATCTTCGTCGGCACGTGGCTGATCTTCGGAGTCGAATGGGGATCACCGCTCGGCTCGATCCTCACGATCGTCGCTTTCTCGATGGTGGCGACTGCCGGTGCCATGCTGCTCGGCTCGCTGGTGAGCAACGAGCAACAGGCCGGGTCGGTTTCCACCGCACTCGGATTGGGGCTGGCCGCACTAGGAGGCTGCATGTTCCCACTCGCCGTGTTCGAGCTCCTGTCGGACACCGTGTACCGGGTCGCCCACGTCACCCCTCACGCATGGGCGCTGGAGGCGTTCCAGAAGCTGGTCGCAGAGGATGGGGGGTTGGGGGACATCTGGTTGTTCCTCCTGGTCCTCGTGGGGTTCGCGGCGATGCTCGGCGTCCTGGCGGTGTGGCGGTTGCGCCGGGTACTCGTCCGATGACGGTCGACGTCGCCGAGCACCTCGTCCGCTCAGCCTGAGGCATCCGCGGCCACCCGCCGCCGGATCCCCGGGGGACAACGACGCTCTCCGGTCCGCAATGCCATGGACGCTCGAACGCGGACGTCGATCCGAGCGCTGCGCCGGCAGACCGCCCGTGACCTCTTATTGGCGCTTGAGGATGGCCTGGGCCTTGCCCGAGGCAGTCGTGGTGCGACGCTGCGTGCCGGCGTCACCGGCCCGGGTGCGGACTCAGGCTGCGCGTTCCTCCAACTTGCTCTTGACGAAGATCACCGGGAGGACGATGGCGGCGGCGAGCGCAGCGACCCACACGATGAGCGTGGCGTAGATCCACGTCGAGAGTCCGTCGATCTGGAGGCCGTCGGAGACCAACGTCGTGATGATGAGGCCCGCAAGTGTGGCGGCGAGTGCTGTGGCCCCCTGGAGATAGGACGCTCCCTTCATGGCAAGAGACGTGAAATAGGGCCGGCTCACCACCTCTACAGCCGTGAAGATCAACACGGCAATGACGAACGACAGAATGTCGATTGACATGCCATCGAGAATCAGGGCCGCCACGGCGAGGCCAACGGCGTTTGCTCCCAGATGGAGACCGGCTGAGATCAGCATCCGAATCATGTAGAACAACTCCTTCGAGATCGAGTAAACGCTCGGGCGTCGGGTCCGCCAGGCGCTCATGGAGTCGCCCGGTCGGCGAGCCAGGCAGTCGAGCACGGTTCGCCGTCGGCGACGGTAGCCGAAGAGGCGGCCGGACCGATGCGCTGAGTCCCATGATCCGGAGGGACACTCGCGGTATCGCCGATCGGAGTAGGTTCCCGGAACGATCGGACCCGCGGAGAATCCATGGAACCCTTGTACGTGATGGTGTTTGCTCAGGCTTCGGCGTCTCAGGCCTGCGGTGCAGATCCCGGCCTGTTCTGCTGGCTCATCTTCGAAGTCACCGGCAGCGATGGCTTGGCACAGGCGTCGGACTGGATCGCTCGACCTCTCAATGCCACGCTGATCCTTGGAGTCACATGGCTCGCCAACACGTTGCTGCGGAAGTTCCTCCAGCGCACCGTGGACCAGGTTCTCGCCAGGCAGCGTCAGGATTCGGAGAAGGCCGTCGCCCGGGCCGAAGACCAGGCGAGGACCGAGCGCCGCCCGAACCTGCAGCAGCGAGCGATCACCAGAGCCCTGGCGTTGCGCGAGTCGTCCGAGCGAAGCACCTTGCGGACGAAGACCGTCGGAAACGTCGTCGGTAGCTTCGCATCGGCGTTCGTCTGGCTGATCGGAATCGGGATCGCTCTGGGGGAGTTCGGGGTGAACCTCGGACCTCTGATCGCCGGTGCCGGCATCGTCGGCGTTGCCTTCGGATTTGGAGCTCAGAGCCTTGTGAAGGACTTCCTCAGCGGGTTGTTCATGTTCCTCGAGGACCAATATGGCGTCGGCGACGTCATCGACGTCGGGGAGGCATCAGGTGTCGTCGAGGTGGTGAACCTCAGGACCACCCGGATCCGCGACATCGACG
>CBDTXZ010000221.1:0-4982 GCA_965364515.1 uncultured bacterium | reverse complement strand
TCACGACTATTCGGTAGTACGGGGATTTCTTCTTCCCCATGCGCGTCAGGCGCATTTTCACGGCCATCTGTTCACCTCTTGCCTCGTCGACCGGGGGCGAGCCCGGGAATTCCGGGGAGGCCCTTCCCTCCGGCCATTTGTTTCATCATCTTCTGTGCATCTGCGAATTGCTTGAGCAGACGGTTGACGTCCTGGGGTTTCGTTCCCGAGCCGTCCGCGATGCGACGCCGTCGGCTTCCGCCGATGATCTTTGGTTTTTGCCGTTCCTCCGGGGTCATCGAACGGATGATCGCTTCGACCCTGGCGAGATCCCGATCATCGACATCGACATCTTTGAGCGCGGAACCGGCGCCCGGGAGCATAGCAAGGATGTCCTTGAGGGGCCCCATCCGCTTGATCATCTGAAACTGCTGCAGGAAGTCGTCGAGCGTGAATTCGCCTTTCGCCATCTTCCTGACCGACTTCTCGGCGTCCTCCTCGTCGATGTGGGTTTCGGCCTTCTCGATGAGCGACAACACGTCGCCCATGCCGAGGATTCGACCCGCCATCCGCTCGGGGTGAAACGGCTCGAAGTCGTCGAGACCCTCACCCACACCGGCGAATTTGATCGGCACCCCGGTGACCTCTCTCACCGAAATGGCCGCTCCCCCGCGAGCATCGCCGTCCAGCTTGGACAGCACGACTCCGGTCACCTTGGTCTGCTGCGAGAAGCCGGTGGCGACGTTGACCGCATCCTGACCGGTCATGGCGTCGACGACCAGCAACACCTCGTGGGGAGTCACTTCCTTCTCGATGTCCGCGAGCTCCTTCATCAGATCCGTATCGATCTGAAGCCGCCCAGCAGTGTCGATGACCACCACGTCGTGGCCTTGGCGCACCGCCTCCTTCATGGCGTTCTTGACGAGCTTGCGGGGCCGGGAGGTCCGCTCGGTGTAGACGGGGACACCGATCCGTTCGCCGAGTCGTTCGAGCTGGTCGATGGCGGCGGGACGTTGCAGATCGGCTGCGACGAGGAGTGGCTTCTTGCCGTCACCCTTCAGCCGTTTGGCGAGCTTGCCAGAAGAGGTGGTCTTGCCGGAGCCCTGGAGCCCCACCATCAGGATGGTGAGTGGCTTCGGGCCTTTGTTGAGCTCTGCGGTGCCCTCGCCGAGCGTCCTGATGAGTTCCTCGTGGACGATCTTGATGACCTGCTGACCTGGCGTGAGACTCTTCTGGACGTCCGCTTCGAGGGCTCGCTCCTTGATGCGGGCGAGCATGTTGCGTGCGACGCCGACGTTGACGTCGGCCTCGAGCAGGGCGAGGCGGACCTCGCGGAGCGCGGCGTCGATGTCGGCCTCCGACAGCTTGCCCTTGCTGCGCAGCCGCGTGAAGACGCCATCGAAGCGATCGGTGAGGGTGTCGAACATGTCGGCGGAAACGGTAGTGCTGGTGAGGGCGCTGTCCGCCATCCGCTATCCGCTATCCGCTATCCGGTATGCGCCCTTTGCGACCCTTTGCTTCGGGCCGCCGCTCCTGCCGATGTTCTCGAGTCGGCCGGTCCACACGATCCAACACAGGCAATCCGGAGGCCTCGCCCCAGTGACGACGCAAGAACAGAGGGCAACCCGGGCGATACCCGGCGGTAGCAACTCCAACGCAGTGTGAGTCGAGGACGTTCTCGTGACGGAGGCCGCAACCCCGGAGACCAGGACACTTCCGACCACGTCGATGGGTCGACGTCACAAGAACGCACTCACCACCAACGAAACTCACGACGCGCTTCGACGACGCTGCTGGAGCCGGGCCGCCGCTCCTGCCGATGTTCTCGAGTCGGCCGGTCCACACGATCCAACTCTGACACACAGGAGGACCGAACCTCGGTGACGACGCAAGAACAGAGGGAAACCCGGGCGAGACGCGGCGGCAGCGACTCCAACGCAGTGTGAGCGGAGGACCGTTCTTGTGACGGAGGCCGCAAGCCCGGAGACGAGGACCCTTCCGACCACGTGGCAGAGTCGACGTCACAAGAACGCCCTCACCACCAACGAAGCTCACGACGCGCCTGTGCGACCCTCGGCGTCTGGCCGCAGCTCCTGCCGATGTTCTTGGGTCGGCGGGTCCACACGATCCAGCACAGGCAGGCCCGAGATGAGCGCACAGAACACCAACAAGCTCTTGAGAGCCGACATCCGCAGACTGGGAAGCCAGCTCGGCGACGCCCTCATCCGTCAACACGGACCGGAGCTCCTGGAACTCGTCGAGCGAGTCAGGTCACTCACGAAGGAAGGGCGATCGGACGGCGGCGGGCTCGACGAGCTCGACGAGCTCCTGCGATCGCTCGACATCGATCAGACGATCAACCTGGTCAGAGCCTTCTCCGCCTACTTCTACCTCGCAAACGTCGCCGAGCAGACTCACCGCGTCGGCGACCTGACCATGCTCGACTCCGATCGGACGCTGGCGGCCACCGTCGACCGGGTGATCGAGGCAGACCTCGATCCCGAGTTGGTGTCCGGCGTCCTCGATCGACTCGAACTACGCCCGGTGTTCACCGCCCACCCCACCGAGGCCGCCCGCCGGACGCTGCTGACGAAGCTGGGCACCATCGCGCAGCTCCTCGATGACCGGCTCAGCCCGCGCCGGACCGAGGCCGAGCTCGACCGGATCGACCGCCGGATCGCCGAGATCATCGACCAGATCTGGCAGACCGACGAGCTTCGATCGGCCAGGCCGAAGCCCATCGACGAGGCACGGTCCGCGCTCTTCTACTTCGACCAACTCGAGACCGATGTCCTGCCCGGGCTCGGTGAGGACATCAGCATCCAGTTGGAACGGCTCGGTCGGCCCCGGTCGAAGTTCGGTGTCCCGGTCCGTTTCGGCACCTGGGTCGGCGGCGACCGCGACGGAAACCCCTCCGTCACCGGAGAGACCACTCTCGGAGTGCTGGAGATGCACCACGATCACGGTCTCCGCAACCTGATCGAGATGATCGAGAAGGCAGCCGAGGAGCTCTCCACCTCTTCGGCGATCCGATCGATCACCGATGAGCTCGCCGAGAGCCTCGAAGCGGATCGCGCGGAACTGCCGGCCGTCTGGGAACGGTTTCGGACGCTCAACGCCGAAGAGCCGTACCGTCTCAAGTGCGCCTACATACATCAGCGGCTGATCAACACCCGTCGCCGAATCGCCGACGGCGCCAAGCACGTCCCCGGACAGGATTATCGGATTCCCCAGGACCTCATCGACGAGTTGGAGGTCATGCACCGCTCGCTGGCTGCAGACAGCGGAGAGCTGATCGCAGACGGCGTGCTTCGCCGGGTGACGGCGACGGCCTCGACGTTCGGGTTCCACATGGCGACGATGGACGTTCGGGAGCACGCCGAGCGTCACCACGAGGTCCTCGATCAGCTGTTCCAGCGGGTCCACATCCACTACGGAGACCTGGATCGCCCGGACCGCACCGAACTGCTGAAAGAGGAGTTGGGAAGCCGCAGACCGTTGTCGTCACCTGCGACCGTGCTCGAGGGGCGGGCCCAAGTGACCTTCGACTCGTTCCGGGCGATCACGGAGGCGCTCGACCGATACGGCGACACGGTGATCGAGAGCTACATCATCTCCATGACGAGGGACATCGACGACGTGCTCGCGGCTGCGGTTCTCGGTCGAGAATCGGGGCTCATCGACTTGCACGGTGGGATCGCCCGCGTCGGCTTCGTTCCCCTGTTCGAGACGATCGAAGAGCTGCGACGGGCCGGTCACCTGCTGGACAGGCTCCTGTCCTCCGAGCCGTACCGGAAGATCGTGGCGCTACGCGGCGACGTCCAGGAGGTGATGCTGGGCTACTCCGACTCGAACAAGTTCGGCGGCATCACCACGTCTCAGTGGGAGATCTACAAGGCGCAACGCCTCCTCCGCAACGCTGCCCAGAAGCATGGGATCACGCTGCGACTGTTCCATGGCCGCGGCGGAACGATCGGCCGCGGCGGCGGGCCGACGCATCAGGCGATCCTCGCCCAGCCGTTCGGCACCATCGACGGGCCGATCAAGGTCACCGAACAGGGCGAGGTCATCTCAGACAAGTACGGCCTCCCCCCGATCGCCGCCAGAAACCTGGAGCTGGCGCTCTCGTCCGTGCTCGAAGCGTCGCTGTTGCACCGCGTGTCTCGACAGCCGAATGACGTCCTCGACCGTTGGACTTCGACGATGGAGGCCGTGTCCGACGCTGCCTTCGCCAAGTATCGCTCGCTCGTCGAGTCCCCCGGCTTGGTGGACTACTTCCTGTCGGCGACACCCGTCGAGGAGCTCGGGCAGATGAACATCGGCTCGCGCCCCTCTCGCAGGCCGGGAGGTGGAGGCACCGGTCTGGACGACCTGCGGGCGATCCCGTGGGTGTTCGGCTGGACTCAGTCTCGCCAGATCATTCCGGGCTGGTTCGGCGTGGGAACCGGAATCGAGGCATTCCGCCAGGAGCAGGGCGACGACGCGCTGCGCGAAATGATGGACACGTGGCTGTTCCTCCAGACCTTCGTCTCGAACGTCGAAATGACCCTCACCAAGACCGACATGACCATCGCCGAACGGTACGTGGAACAGCTGGTGCCGGAAGAGCACCAGCATCTGTTCGACGTGATCCGCGACGAGTACGACCGGACCGTCGATCAGATCTCCTGGCTGACGGGTGGCGGTCTCATGGAGCGACTCCCCGTGCTCAAGCGAACCTTGTCCGTCCGGGACAACTATCTCAACCCGCTCAACTTCCTCCAGATCGCGCTGCTGGAGCGCAGCCGCAGCGACCACGACGATCCCGAGACGGGTCGCGCATTGTTGCTCACGGTCAACGGCATCGCCGCCGGGATGCGAAATACCGGGTGAGGTCGGCCTGGGAGGGTCGGCCTGGCGGCCTCCCGCTGTCGGCTGTCGGCTGTCGGCTATCGGCTGTCGGCTGTCGGCGGTCGGCTGTCGGCTCCACGGGGTGTCGCGTTTCCGTCACCCCGTGGAGGTCG
>CBDTXZ010000220.1:0-4991 GCA_965364515.1 uncultured bacterium | reverse complement strand
CGGACGGTGCGGCAAGACGACGGCGCTGCGCGGCATGATCCGAAGCGTCGTCCGATCACCCACCGTGCGCATCGGGGTCGTCGACTATCGCGGCCGGCTCCGATCCGACGTGCCTGCCCGTCACTGCATCGGCCACGCAACCACCCCCGACGAGGCATCGAGAATCGCCGAGCGGATCTACGACATCACCTCCCGAAGAACAGCGAACACAGTGCCGACCAAAGACACAGTGCCGACCGAAGAACGGGGGGAACTCGTCCTGATCGTCGACGACTACGACCTCGTCGCCGGTTCGACCTTCAACCCAATCGACTCGCTCGTCGATCTCCTACCACGCGGCTCGGATCTCGGACTCCACCTCGTCGTCGCCCGGAAGATCACCGGCCTGACTCGAACCTCCTTCGATCCCGTCTTCCAGCGTCTGCGTGAAGCCGAGACGCCCACGTTCGTGATGGACGGCGACCCGGCCGAAGGACCCGTGGTCGGGACGCTCAGGCCGGTTCGGCGACCGCCCGGCCGCGGGTTGTACGTCTCCCGATCCCGAACGGCTCTCGTTCAGGTCGCCCACTTCGAAGCAGCCGCACCGGTATGACGAACGTGCTCATCACGATCGAAACGCCGGCCGGACCGGTGGACCTCTCGGTCCCCGCTCGGGTGGCGATCACCGATCTGCTCGAGCTGCTCGCTCCGCACGTGGACGGACATACCCGGGGATGGCGCCTGACGAGGCGCCACGGTCCTCCGATCGAGGGATCCGAGACTCTCGAGCAGGCAGGAGTCCTCGACGGGACACGCCTTGCCCTCGTCTCCGGAGCCACCACCGGACCTCCCGCCGGGGACGCTGCCGCCGCACCAGCGCCTCGAGTCGCCGCGGCCAACCACGCCGCCCGTGCGATACCCGATCGGGTGTCGACTCACGAACGCCTCACGATCGCCGTACGTGCCCTGGTCGGCACGCTCCGCCCAGCCGGCGCCGTCGGACCGCTCGACCGGGCCGCCCGGGCGTGGGAATGGACGGATCACCGGCGGCGTCTCGAATGGCTGCTGTCTCGTCCCCGGATCGATAGGCCGGTGACCATCGGAGTGACCGGACACCGATCCGATGAGGTCTCCGAGGCCCTGGCCGACACGCTCACGGCGAACCGGCTGGAGCGGGTCGTCCTCGTCGATGCCAGCCCGTCGGGCGCCCTCTCGCGCCGACTGCACCATTCCGGATCGGGAGCGGGCTTCGTCGAATCGGCGCTCCGACGAAGCGACCTGTCGAGCATCGAGCGTCAGGGACACTTCGGTCGGACTCGTCGCGGCAGTCTCGCCGTACCGCGCGAGCACACGGCGCTCGAGCCGGCTGTCTCGTGCGTTCAGCTGCTCAGGGACGCGCCGTCCTCCCTCACCGTGATCGACTGTGGAACATCCGAGGCTCCGGAAGCAGAGATGACCGACCTGTGCGATCAGATCGTCATCTCGACGACCGGTCGGCCGCGACCGCTCTCTGCGCCGACGATCGTGGCCGTGTGGGGCGAAGGCCGAGTCCCGCCAAGGGGTGGAGCGTCGGGGCTGTGTCACATCTCTGATGATCTCGACACGATGCTGGAACTCGCTGTCGTGGTGGCCGGCGGATGGGCCGACCTCGCCGTCGGCCCACCCGTGAGGCGCGTCCCCTGATTCGACCATGGACCCGTTCGTGCGGCGCCGCCACGGTGGCATCCGGGATGGTGACCGCACAGAACGTGCTCGCTCACAATGGCTCGCTCCTCATGCCAGAGGGCCGATCGCTGACCGCCTCGTTCCTGCCCCGACATGACGACGCGCCGATAATGGAGTTCGCATGACGATCTCCTCCACGACCGAACGTCCCCACCAGCAGACGGCCGAGGACGTCCTCGAGTCGCTCGCGACGAACGCCGAGTCGGGGCTCGACGGCGAGGAGGCGGCCAGACGGCTCGGCGAGTACGGGCCGAACATGCTCGAGGCGACCGAGGGCCCGAGCATCTGGAACAGAGTTGCAGGACAGTTCTCGGATCCGCTCGTCATCATGCTGATCGTCGCGATGCTGATCTCCCTCGCCGCCTGGGCCTACGAGGGAGGGGGCGAGACGCCGTACGAGCCGATCGTCATCGCGATCATCCTGGTCGCCAACGCCGCCCTCGGGCTGTGGCAGGAGTTGAAGGCGGACAACGCAGTCGCCGAGCTCCAGAAGATGACCGCCACGCACGCAACCGTGTGGCGGGACGGCGAGCGCCTGAGCGTGACGTCGTCCGAGCTGGTGCCCGGCGACATCCTTCTTCTGTCGGAAGGAGACGCGGTGAGTGCCGATGCCCGCGTCATACAGTCGGAGTCGCTGCGGGTCGCCGAGGCGTCGCTCACCGGCGAGAGCGAACCGGTGTCCAAACAGACCGAACCGTTGGACGATGTCGTCCTGGCCGACCAGACGAACATGGTGTTCAACGGCACGGTGGTCACCGCCGGACGCGGGATCGCCGTCGTGGTGGCGACCGGCATGTCGACGGAGATGGGCTCCATCGCGTCGATGCTCGAGGAGTCGGAAGAGGATCCGACCCCTCTCCAGGTCGAGCTGTCACGCGTCGGGAAGGTGCTGGGCGTCATCGTCCTTGTGCTCTCGGCCGTGGTCGTCGGCTCGGTGCTGCTGCTCTCGGGCATCGAAACGCTCTCCGATGTCATCGACGTGCTGCTCGTTGGTGTGTCCCTTGCCGTAGCGGCGATTCCCGAGGGTCTCGTGGCGATCGTGTCGATCGTGCTCGCCCTCGGCGTCCAGCGAATGGCGGACCGCAATGCCCTGGTGAAGAAGCTCTCGTCGGTCGAGACGCTCGGATCCGCGTCGGTCATCTGTACCGACAAGACGGGGACACTCACTCGCAACGAGATGACGATCGAGCGCGTCGTCACCGCCTCCGGAGAGGTGGAGATCACAGGGAGCGGGTACGTCCCGACCGGGGAGGCCGTCGTAGCCGACGCGCCGCTGGACCCCGGACCGTTGCTCCACGAGGTCCATCTCGTCCTGCGAGGTGGGAGCCTGGCCAACGACGCATCGACGAGAGAGACGGACGAGGGCCGCTGGGAGATCCAAGGCGACCCGACCGAGGCAGCCTTCCTGGTGGCCGAGCGGAAGCTCGGGATCACCGAGGCCCGAGTCGATCGGTACACGCGTATCGCCGAGATCCCGTTCTCGTCTGAGCGGAAGATGATGACGACGGTCGACGAGGACAGTCACGAGGAGGGGGTGTTGATCGTAACCAAGGGCGCCCCAGACGTGCTCCTCGACCGGTGCACCAGTGAGTACCGGGCGGGCGACGAGGTCGACATGACGCCAGAGCGCCGCCGGGAGATCCTCGAGTCGGTGAACCGTCTCGCAAACCAGGCGTTGCGGACACTGGCAGTCGCCTACCGCCGCGCCGAACACATCGAGGGTGTCGAGGAGAGCCACCTCGAGCGCGATCTGGTCCTCGTCGGCATCGTGGGCATCATCGATCCTCCGAGATCGGAGGTCCGGGCGGCCATCGACGACGCCAAACGTGCGGGTATCAGGCTCGTCATGATCACCGGTGACCACCCCTTGACCGCCACACGGATCGCCGAGGATCTCGAGATCGCCGTCGAGGGCAGCCGAACGGTCACCGGTGCCGAGGTGACCCGTATGGACTCAGAGGAGTTCGACGAGGCGGCGGAAGAGGCCTCGGTGTTCGCCAGGGTCGCCCCCGAAGACAAGCTTCGGATCATCGACTCGCTCAAGCGGCAGCGCCACATCGTGGCGATGACCGGGGACGGCGTGAACGACGCTCCCGCGCTCCGGCGGGCCGACATCGGGGTTGCGATGGGCATCACTGGAACCGAGGTGTCGAAGGAGGCGTCGGACATGATCCTCACCGACGACGACTTCGCCACGATCGTCGCCGCCGTCCGTGAAGGCCGGGCGATCTTCGAGAACATCAGGAAGTTCCTCCGCTATCTGCTCGGGTCGAACTTCGGCGAGGTGCTGGTCGTGTTCCTGGGCGTCATCGGCGCCGGTCTCATCGGTCTCGAAGCCGGCATCGATGAGCTCGCCGTCCCGCTGCTTGCCACGCAGATCCTGTGGATCAACCTGCTCACGGACAGCGGGCTTGCGCTTGCGCTCGGGATCGACCCGACGATCGACGACCTGATGGCCTCGCCGCCGCGACGCCTGAGCGACCGGATGATCGACTCGAAGATGGGCAGGGTCGTCGGGTTGACCGGCCTCACCGTCGCACTCTCTGCTCTCGTCGCATTCGATCTCGAGCTCACCGGCGGCCTCCTCGGCGGCACCGGCGACCTGACCGATGCCCGTACCCATGCCTTCACGACGGTTGTGCTCGCCCAGATCTTCAACGCCTACAACTCCCGGTCCTCCTCGTTGAGCGCCTTCACGCGAGCGCTCAGCAATCGGTGGCTCACCGGTGCGGCCGTCCTGACGTTTGCGCTGCAGGTGCTGGTCGTCCACGCTCCGTTCCTCAACGAGGCATTCGACACGGCACCGATGTCACTCGGCGATTGGCTCGCCGCCCTTGCGCTCTCGTCATCGGTGCTCTGGGTCGAAGAGGTTCGGAAATCGATCGTGCGACGCAGGGAGGACCGCCGGAACGCTCTCTCGTCAGCGGATAAGCTGTCGCCATGAGTCCCACGGATCTCTTGGGTGGCTGGTCGATGGCCGGAATGGAACTCGATGTCGTCGAGATCGATGGCCGTCTCGCCGTTGCGTTCCCGGAGGCGCCCCCTGGGTACGAGAGCAGTCTCGTGTCGGTCGCCGACGACGAGTACGAGGTTCGCGGCGGCCAGTTCGACGGAGTGCGGATCTCCTTCACCCTCGACGAGACCGGTCGCCCGACGGGCCACATCGGGGGGATGCCGCTCCTCACTCCACTCGATGGGCCAGGTTCGCCACCGCCCGGCTCGGGGCTCACAGCCCCTCCCCTCGTCGTCACCGAAGCGACCGAAGCCCGATTTGGCGAGATCCTCGC
>CBDTXZ010000219.1:0-5016 GCA_965364515.1 uncultured bacterium | reverse complement strand
CGGCTGTCGGCTGTCGGCTGTCGGCTGTCGGCTGTCGGCCCGGAGCCGCCACAGCGGGCTCAGTGTTTGCCTTGCCCGCGGATGCATCCGGTTGTACCCGTCTTTCGTCTCCAGGCATCGATCGGGTGACCGATGTCGTGCCTTCGGGGGTTTCGCCTCATGGCTGTGACTGGTTGGGGCAGGGTTTGCCCTGCCGGCGGTGCACCCCGGTGAACCTGTGGCTCATCTCCAGGCGCGGTCTCGGCTGACTGGTGACCGGCATTCTCTTCCCCTGGTTCATGGCTGTGACTGGATGGGGCTGGGACCGCCATGCTCGTGCATCCGGTTGAACTCGCACCTCAGATCGGTGAACCGTCCCGGGTTTCACAAATGCTCGGGTCGGTTCAATATTGCGGCATCGGGGTTCACTGCCTCATGGCTGTGACTGGTAGGGGCTGGGCTTGCCCTGCCCGCGGCGCATAACGTCGAACCCGTCGCTCACCTCCAGGCGCGACCCCGGCGAACTCCGTGTGGACCCGGTTTCCGATGAAGTGGGTCCCCCGCGGACGCCGACATCGCTATTAGCACGATGGCGCTCCAGCTCGAAGGGACGAACTCCACGCTGAAACTGATTCCGATCCCCGTGAAGCCGAAGGCCGACAGCCGACAGCCGACAGCAGGAGGCCGCCAGGCCGACCCCTACTTGTTCGACGCTGCGACCACCAGCGACAGGAGGAGGCCGCCGATCGCCGAGTACAGGTAGGAGAAGCCCTGGCCGGCGTCGAAGATCGGGTCGATGCTCAGAATGGCCGGGATCGTGGCGAACGTGATGCCACCGATCGCTCCCATCAGGATCGAGCCGACGATGCTCGCCCGGCTCGATGCCAGCAGGCCTCCCACCAGGCCTGCGATGGCGCCGGCGGCGGCGACGAGCAGGATGGCGTTGGTGGTGGCCGCATCGATGTTTCCCATGGACGCGCAATCTAGCCGATGACGGGTCCCGCTCCCAGCACTCCGGTGCTGGGGCATCGAGTGCTCAGATGAGGCTCGAGAAGTCGGCGAGATTCGCGGGGTGGCGGAGGCGGGCGAGTGCCCGGCTCTCGATCTGGCGGATGTGCTCTCTCGTCATCCCGAGATGCTTGCCCACTGCCGAGAGCGTCCAGGGGTCGTCTCCGTGGATTCCGAACCGGAGTGAGATGACGGTGCGCTCGGTCGGGTCGAGTGATTCGAGCGCCTCGTCGATGTGCTCGCGGCGCATCGTCTCTGCGGCGGCGATGTAGGGGTCTTTCATCCTGATGTCAACCACGAACTCGCCGAGGTCGGAGTCGCCTTCTTCGCCGACGGGTTTGTCGAGCGACACGGTGTCGGTCGGCGCTTCGAGAGCGGCGATCACCTTCGACACGTCGAGCCCGCTGAGCTCGGCGATCTCCTCGGCGGTGGGCGGCCGTTGGAGCTCGCCGGCAAGGGTGTGGTGGGCTTCGGTGACGGTGCGGACGATGTCGACCATGTGAACGGGGAGCCTGATCGTGCGCCCGCCGTTGCCCAGGCCGCGTGTGATGGCCTGGCGGATCCACCAGGTGGCATAGGTGGAGAACTTGAAGCCTTTGCGCCAGTCGAACTTCTCCACCGCCCGGATCAGCCCGAGGTTCCCTTCTTGCACGAGGTCGAGCAGGTCCAGGCCGCGTCCCGAGTAGCGCTTGGCGATCGAGATGACGAGTCTCAGGTTGGACCGAATGAACGCCGCCTTGGCCGCCTCGGCTTCGGCGACGGCCGACTCGAGACGCCGGACCTCCAGCGCATCGAGACCGGTCTCTTCTTCGAGGCGACGGGAAGCCAGGGCTCCGTCTTCCATCGCCCTGGCGAGCCGGACTTCGTCTTCGGCCGTCAGGAGTGAGTGAGAGGACACCTCGTCGAGATAGAGGCCGACCGGATCCGCCGGACTGGCCTTCAGACGCTTACGCACACCCAAACGAAAACCCCCTTGCTTCCGAACAATGAACGTATCAGCGCGCGTCGATGGTGGCAATGGCTTTTTGTCCGATGTTCTACAGTCGTTCGCCCCCCGTACACTTCCTCGAATGAAGCGGAAGCAGCAACTCCGCCTGCTCCTGGCTCTCAGCAGTGTCTGGCTCCTCGGAATGCTCTGGTTCTTCGGCGCCGGTTCGGGCGCGGTTGCGATGAATGTCGTCGATGAGGATGGCCAGCCGGTGGCTGGTGCCGTCGTGTTTGCGGGTGATCGAGAGCTCGCCGCCACGGACGCGTCTGGAAACGTGGAGGTGTCCTGGTCACGAAGCACCGAATCGTTCACGGTTCAGGCGCCTGGCTACACCGACAAGACGATCGAGATTCTCGAGCCGCCGGCAGATCCGGTGACGGTCCGTATCGAGACGCGCCGGCTGCGTGGAATCGTCAAGGACACCGACGGGCGTCCCGTCCCAGGCGTCTACGTGGCGTCGGGGTACGGGCAATCCATCACCGGACCGGACGGCCGTTTCCTCGTTCAACTCGCCGAGCCGGGACCGGTGGAGGTGTTTCGACCCGCCTGGCAGCCCGCCGACTATCAGTGGGACGGGAGCCCGGGGGAGACCACGGTCGTGATCGAGCCGAGGGTCGTGCGGGCCGTCCACGTTGCCGGTGACATCCCGGCCGACCCGCAGCGTTGGAACTATCAGCTCGAGTTGGCGAAGTCGACCGAGCTCAACGGAGCCATGCTCGACCTCAAGGACGAGGACGGCCTCATCTTCTACGACTCTCAGGTCGATGTCGCCAGGGAAGCCGGCTCTGTGCTCGCCGACTGGGATCTCGCGGAGGTGGTCGGGACGCTCGACGAGCAGGGCCTGTATGTCATCGGCCGAATCGTCACGTTCCAGGACCCCAGGGCAGCCAGGGCGTTCCCCGATCTGGCGGTGTTCGACTCCACCACCGGCCGCCCGTATCAGAAGGCGGGCCAGTACTTCCTTGATCCGAGCAACGTCGACGCGCGTGGCTACGCACTCGACCTCGCCGTGGAGGCGTGCAACGCAGGCGTCGATGAGATCCAGTTCGACTACATCCGTTTTCCGGACGGATTCCCCGACTACGTCGTCTTCGATGCGGGCACGGGTACGGAGATGCGAGCGAACCAGGACGCTCGGATCTCCACGATCGAGTCCTTCATGCTGGAGGCACGTTCGGTGCTTCACCCGCTGGGATGCGCCGTCGCTGCGGACATCTTCGGTTTCATCACCACCGCACAGGACGACGGAGGGATCGGGCAGAAGTGGTCTTCGGTGACCGATGCCCTCGACGTCGTCTCCCCGATGGTCTACCCGGCGCTCTACGGGCCGGATTGGTACGGATATCCGCGGCCATTCGACCATCCCGGTCCGATCGTCGACAACGCCCTGACCGACGGCTTGGAGCGGCTCGACTCCGGGGCGGTGATCAGACCGTGGCTCCAGGACTGGGCCTACTCCGACGATCAGGTCCGGGCGCAGATCGATTCGGCGGAGAAGCACGGTTTGGGCTGGATGCTGTGGAACCCGTTCTCGAACGTGTCCGAAGGGGCACTGGACCCCGCTCCTTGACCGCGATCGGTGCCGTGAACGCTCGGCTCGTCGAGTGCCGGCGGTGTCCACGTCTCGTCGAGTGGCGTGAGCAGGTGGCAACCCAGAAACGGGCCGCCTACGCCGACGAGGACTACTGGGGAAGGCCCGTACCCGGGTTCGGTGATCCACGAGCCCGGGTGCTCGTTGTCGGCCTGGCGCCGGCGGCGCACGGAGCGAATCGAACGGGGAGGATGTTCACGGGCGACCGGTCGGGCGACTGGCTGTTTCGGGCATTGCATCGGGCTGGATTCGCCAGCCAACCCCAATCGCTCGCACCCGACGACGGTCTGCGACTGTCGGGGTGCTACGTGACGTCGTCGGTCCACTGTGCGCCACCCGGGAACAAGCCGACCGCCGATGAGCAGGCGAACTGCGTTTCGTGGCTCGAGCAGGAGATCGACGCCCTGACGGACGTTCGCGTCATCGTGGCGCTGGGCGGTATCGGGTTCGATCGCATCCTCCGGATCGGGAGGGAGAGAGGTTGGGCCGTGCCGGTTCCGAAGCCCCGATTCGGGCACGGCGTCGAGCTCGCGCTTGCCTCCGGCCTGTCGCTCGTCGCCAGCTATCACCCGAGCCAGCAGAACACCTTCACCGGCCGGCTCACCGAGCAGATGCTGGATGACGTGTTCGAGCGGGCCCGGACGCTGGCTGCGGCGGGACAGCCGGGTCGTCCGGGCTCTCCGCCGGCAATGTGAGCTCTTCGGGCAGACCGAGGCGTGTCGAATCGGGCCGGCGTCGAGTGCCCCGAACCGTTCTGATCACAGCGGAGGCGACTCCCGAGACGACGAGACCGGATGCGGCGATCACCAGGACGGCTCGGGTGTTGCTGGCGAGGAGGATGGCGCCGCTCTCTCTCAGAGGTGATCTGCCGCCACCGGGGTCGACAGCCCAGGCGCCGATACGCAGGAAGACGGCAAAGGTGAGCGACGACACGAGCAGGCGATTCGCCAGGGAGCGCATCATGACGGATCGGTCTTCGCTGAGCCGCACCGCAGCTGCACCGAACACGACCAGCCCGGCGGCCCCCGCCAGCATCACGGTGGTGAGTGCCGCACGGGCGGTCGAGATCGCTCCCGAGGAAGCCGTCCGTTCGGCAGAGGTGAGAACCAGCCCCTCGAGCTGGCGGAGGAAGCCATCCACTTCGGCAGGGCTCGCCGGAACCCCGGATACTTCGAGTGCTGCGACAACGGTTGGCCGCAGAGGCTCTATCGCAGCGGGAGCCTCTCCGACACCGACGTCTACGCGAGCCGGCGGCGGGTGTGCGAGAAGATCGATCCGGTGCTCCCACGGAGAGCCGGCCTCGGCGTCTCGCCGGCCTACCTCTCGGCCCTGGAGCACGGCCACCGGGGCAAGCCGAACCGGCGCTTCGTGCACCGGGTCTGCCAGTACCTGGGCATCATCTGGGACGAGGCGGAGGAGCTGCAGCGCCTCGCCGACCTGTCCCATCCCC
>CBDTXZ010000218.1:0-5035 GCA_965364515.1 uncultured bacterium | reverse complement strand
GCGGATGGGGATGATCGGTCTGGAATGGCGGCTCCGAGCCTCGCTCGCCGGTGCGCTCGCTGCGGCAGGGCGCGCCGATGACGCTGCGGCCAGCCTCGAACTCGCCCGAAACCTCGTCTCCGAGCAGGGCAACCGGATCGTGGATGCGTCCATGCGCCGATCGTTCCTGGATATGGCCCATGCCGAACTTGCAGAGCTCGAGGGTGTCGGGACCGAGCCGGGTCTCGGCAAACCGGCCAGCCCCTGAGCACATCCTCACGCATCCGTCCCATTGAGACGATCACCTCACTGAACGACCATTCGGCAAAGCCGAGAACCGACCCTCCGATCGGTCCAGCGGCTGCGAACAGATGGCCTGATCGACCTGTCCGACCACCGCAACGCGCGGGTGGCATGAAACACGAGTGACGAGGCGCGACAATCGGCCCGCCCCGCCCCGGATCAGCCCGAAATCCTGACCCGGTATTCGGATCGGAGTCGGCGTTTGCCGAAGGGTCGGATTCCTGGACTGCTGAAGACCGGATGCACACGACTCCGAGAACAGGTACCGGTCGTTTGCTCGGTCCGGCCTCGAAGAGGTCCGATAGCATCATTCTCTCGGCCGGGGCACGCCGCATGCTTTCACAGGACACACCGCTCACCTTCCTGTTCACCGATGTCGTCGGGAGCACGAGCATGTGGCAGCGCCATGGCGATCGCATGCACACAGCGCTCGAGCGTCACGACAAGATCATCAAAGACCAAGCCGAAGCCGAGCACGGTTACGTCTTCGCAGGTGGCGGCGACGGGTTCGGGGTCGTGTTCCCGGACCCGAGAACAGCAGTGTCAGCAGCGCTCTCGATTCAGGATGCGCTCTCAGACCTCACCGTCGGCGACGATCTTCTGGCGGTGCGGATGGGCATCCACACCGGCATCGCTCAGGCGCGAGATGACGACTACTTCGGGCTTGCGGTCAACAGAGCCGCCAGGCTCGCATCGGCGGCCCACGGCGGACAGATCCTCGTCTCTTCGGCGGCAGCTGCCCACCTCGACCCAGCTGCCACCCGCCTGCTCGGCAGCTACCGATTGCCCGACCTGCTCGAACCTATGGAGATACATCAGGTAGGCGACCGGGAGTTCCCGCCTGTCCGTGCGCTCGACCCCGAGCGCCACAACCTCCCCGAGCGATACACGTCGCTCGTCGGTCGGGAGCAGTTGCTCGACGACCTGATGGGCATACTGCATAGCCACCGGCTGGTGACACTCGTCGGCCCGGGCGGGATCGGCAAGACCTCCATGGCCGTCTCGTGCGGCGCCCGACTCTCAGCGGCTTCGGCGGAGGCCGACCGAGAGGTGTGGCTCGCAGAGCTGGACCAGCTCGTGTCGGGAGGGGATGTAGTCCCCCTGGTGACGAGCTTGTTCGGACTCGACCCGAGCCACGGCTGGGAACGGAAGGTAGGAGCGCGTAACGCTGTCCTGATTCTCGACAATGCCGAACACCTCATCGACGACGTCGCCCACACCGTCGCGGGCGTTCTGAGAGCGGGGAAACGGCTTCGCATCCTGACGACCTCGAGGGAGCCACTTCAGATACCCGGCGAACGGGTGATCGAGGTACCGCCGCTGGGATTGGACACCGAGGCCGTCCAGCTTCTGATGGAGCGCTCCGGCGAACGGCACACTCCGGAGTCACTGGTGACCGAGCTCGTCGCCTCCACCGACGGCGTCCCGCTCGCGCTCGAGCTGGTCGCGTCCCACGTCGGCCGAGTCCCTCCGGAGGCTCTCGTCGAATCGCTCCGCGATCACGGAATCGCCTCGCTATCGGCCAGGGGCGTCGCGAACCGACACCGCACCACGAGTGATGCGCTGGCGTGGTCCTACGACCTGCTGTCGCCGGAAGAACAACGCGCCTTCCGAGCGCTTGGGGTGTTCTCGAGGGCGTTCACCCTCCAAGCGGCATCGACCGTCGGAGAGGTGCCGGCGCACACGATTCTCTCGCTGGCGGAGCGGTCGCTCATCCATCGAGTCGAGGATCGGTTTCGACTCCTGGCGCCGATCAAGGAATTCGCCCTCGACCGGCTCACCCTTGCCGAGGAATTCGAGGCGGCGAGGGATCGACGGACCGACTTCGTGCTCGACGAGATCGCCGACATTGCCGGCCGGCTCGCACCACGTGACGGGGCCGGCTGGGAGAAGGAGACATCCGTCGCTCGTGAGGACATCCTGGAGACCGCGAAAGCATTGGTCGACGCCGAGGACCTCGAACGACTCGAGAAGCTCTACCTCGCTCTGCCGGGTCAGTGGGGAGTGCATCAGCACCAATTGAGGAAGGCGCTAGACATCCTCGATCGAGCTCTGCCCCTCCTCTGGAACGAGGCTGCGAATCATCGATGGTCGATCTTCCGGCATGCATGGTGCCTCGACCAATGCGGGAGAGAACCCGACGCGCTACCCATCGTTGAACGGCTGCGACACGAAGCCGCAACCGTCGGGGACGGGTATCTCGCTGCGGCCTGCGACGCCCTCGAGCTGCGAATCGTCTCGGTCGATCCACGCGTCGAGCCTTCAGAACTCGAACGACTCCAAGCGGCTGCCGAGGAATACAGTAAACAGACTGAATGGTGGGAGCCGGAGGGGATGCTCTTCGGGCGAGGTGCTCACGCCGCCGCTCGCGAGGACTTCGCAACTGCCACGAGACTTCTGGAAGAGGTCACCCGTCGCTTGAGTCCCTCGAGCCACAACTACGCGGTGGGGGCTCTCAATCTCGCCGAATGCGATCGCATGCTCGGCGATCCGGAACGAGCCCTCGAGCGCCTCGATTCGATCGAGGGCATCCGTGGTTCCCTCGTCTTCGGATTCGAAACACAACGCGCTCATTCGTTGATCGAGCTGAATCGCCTGGATGAAGCGTACGAAACCGTCATGAGACTGGTCGACCTCGACATCAAGCACTCCGGCCAGGAGACGTCGGATCCCTTCTGCGCCGCCGCCGACTACCTGCGGGCAGTCGGCGATCACCAGGCTGCAACTCAGCTACTTGCGAACATGCTCGGCGATCAGGAGCCGTGGTCGTACGAGCAGAGACGCGTCATCTCCGAGGGCAGGGCTGCACTGGGCGAATCCTTCGATACCGTGTGGGCGCGGGGCCGACATCTGTCGCCCGCGAGCCTGCACGCACTCCTCCGCGAAGAGTCATCCGACCGCTGACCGAGTCTCGATCTCGACGTCTCTTCGCCGGTGCGACCGAGATTCCCAACGGGTTGAGCCAACAACCACAGGGCTCGAATGATCCACCGACATCCCTGGCGGTAGCCTGCCGGACGATGGCTCTCCCAGACGGCGTCGTAACGTTTCTCTTCACCGACATCGAGGGCAGTACTCCCCTCTGGGAAGAGTCACCGGAGTCGATGATGGACGCCCTGCGCCGCCACGACGCGATCATCGAGGGCACCGCCGAAGAGCACCATGGTCTCACCATCCGACCGCGAGGAGAGGGTGACAGCCGGTTCGTGGTGTTCCCGAGGGCGTCGGATGCCGTGGCCGCCGCCGCCGAGATGCAGCGTCGACTGGCTGCGGTTCGGTGGGAGCTCCCAAGACCTCTGGCCGTTCGGATGGCGATCCACACGGGTCTCGCAGAGATCCACGTCGGGGACTATTACGGATCGGTGGTCAATCGAGCCGCCCGCCTGCGTTCGCTCGCCCATGGCGGGCAGACGCTCATCTCGGCTGCGACGTGGGAACTCGTTCGCGATGCGTTGCCGCCCGGAACGGCGGTCACCGATCTCGGTACACATGCGCTCAAAGGGCTCACCCGCCCCGAACAGGTGTACCAGCTCGACATCGACGGCCTGCCGCAGACGTTCCCGCCGCTGGCCTCCACCGGAGTGGTCCCGACCAACCTCCCGACGCAACTGACGGACCTCATTGGACGCGAGCGGGATCTCGCCGACGCAGCCTCGGCCCTGGCCGGGACCCGACTCCTCACGATCCTGGCACCGGGCGGGTCCGGGAAGACACGGCTGGCGATCCAGCTCGCAGCCGACCTCTCCACGGACTTCCCTGACGGCGTCTTCTTCGTGGATCTGGCGCCGCTTTCGACCATCGACGACATCACTCGGGCCATGGCCGAATCGCTGCGGATCGCACTGTCGACCGATGAGGATCCTCTCGCGCAGCTTCTCGCCTACCTCGGGCCCCGAACGCTCCTCCTCGTCTTCGACAACTTCGAGCATCTGCTGGACGGAGCCGACGTCGCGAGCGCCGTGCTCAGGGGCGCCCCGGCCGTCAAGGCGATCGTCACATCGCGGGCTCGGCTCGGGGTGACCGGCGAGACCGTGTTGTCTCTCCCGGGACTCCAGATCGACTGGGACAGCCCGACCGAGGCCATGGAGACGAGCGGTGTGCAACTGTTCGTCAACGCCGCACAACGAGCCGACGCAACGTTCTCGTTGTCGGTGGACGACCTCGAGCCGCTACGTGAGATCCTCCGTCTCGTCGACGGCATGCCGCTCGCCATCGAGCTCGCCGCAGCATGGGTCGATGTGCTCCCGATCACCGACATCGCCGCCGAGATCGGCGCCAGTGCCGACTTTCTCGAGAGCGAGCTCGGAGACATCCCCGCCCGCCACCGAAGCGTCAGAAACGTCTTCGCCTATTCCTGGGGAATGCTGACAACTGACGAACAACACACCTTCTCGGCCCTGTCGGTGCATCGGGGTGGCTTCACGAGGGAATCTGCCAAGGCGGTTGCGGGCGCGTCAGTCCGGACGCTCGCGACCCTCAGCGGCAAGTCGTTGATCACCGCCGATCGGGAGTCGGGCCGGTACTCGATCCACGAGCTTCTGCGGTACTACGCGGCGGCCGAACTCGAGTCCGACCGGCCCCGCTTCGAGGCGGCCACCACGGCACACGCACGCTTCTACGCCGGCATCGTGTCATCCGCCGAGGAGCAACTCCACTCCGGGGACCAGTTGGCAGCTCTGCGAATGATGGAAGCGGAGCTCGACAACGTCCGGGTGGGCTGGCGAGCTGCGATGGCCGCAGGTGACGCCCCCAC
>CBDTXZ010000217.1:0-5080 GCA_965364515.1 uncultured bacterium | reverse complement strand
CGGGCCACCTCGGCGATCGGCCGTCCAGGCCGGTACGGAGATATGGAGCGAACGTCGGGCCGGACTCGGATCATGAGGCAAGGCTACCGGTTGACAGCGCCGTGCCACCTCGGCCAGCGCGTAGGCTGCAACGGTGAGCCGAGACTGCGAGCTCGGCCGCTCGAAGTCGGACGATCGGGAGTGTTCATGCAGATCGACGCCTACGGATCACACGAAGGTATCGCCGGCCACCGCATCACGCTCCGATCCGGCCGGCTGGTCGCGGTGTTCACCGACTTCGGCGCCCGGCTCCTGGAACTGCACCTGCCCGACCGCGACGGGAACCTCGCCGACGTCGTGCTGGCCCACCCGGACCTCTCGGCGAACGCTTCGAGCACCACCTACTTCGGCGCGACGTGCGGCAGATACGCAAACCGCATCCGAGGTGGGTCGTTCATCCTCGACGGGAGACAGGTATCTGTCACGACGAACGAGGGCGCCAACCACCTCCACGGTGGAGCGAGAGGATTCGACCGACGATCGTGGGACTGGAGGGCCGACGAGGACCGCAATGCCGTCGAGTTCTCGATGCTCTCTCCGGACGGGGACGAAGGTTTCCCTGGGAACCTGACTGCGACGACCGAGTACGTTCTCGGCGAGTCGAGTCTCGACATCACGATGACGGCACGGGCGTCCGAGCCAACGGTCGTCAACATGGTGAACCACGCCTACTGGAATCTACGTGGACACGACGACGGGGACGTTCTCGGACATCGGCTGACCGTCGAGAGCGACTTCTTCACCCCCGTCGACGACGAGCTGATCCCCACCGGCGAGATCCGAACGGTCGCCAACACCCCGTTCGACTTCCGACGGCCGACCGAGCTCGGCGCCCACATCCGCAATGTCGAACAGGCCGCAGCGGGCCGCGAGAGTCCGGCAGGATTCTCCGGCTACGACCACAACTGGGTCGTTCGCGGTCAGGCCGGCTCCATGCGCCCCTGCGCTTCGGTGCAGGAGCCGACGACCGGGCGCCGGATGACGCTCTGGACCAACGAGGCCGGCGTCCAGATCTACACCGGCGGATACCTCGATGGTGTCGAGGGCAAGAGCGGCGCCGTGTACGGGCCGTTCCAGGGCTTCACGCTCGAGACGCAACGCTTCCCCGACAGCCCCAATCAGGGCCACTTTCCATCGAGCATCGTGCGGCCCGGTGAACTGTACGAACACCGGATGCGATTCGAGTTCGCACTGCACTGATCGATCAGCCGCGGTACTCCCAGTGCCAGGACTCGTTGGAGATCGGGTGTCGCGCTCGACGCACCGCGCATACCGCATCGTGCACACCGCACAGCGCATAGCATGCGGCGCCATGTCAACTCCCGCGACCGTCGAATCTCTGCCGATCGCCAAACAGCTCGCATACGCGACCGGTCAGCTCGGCTGGTCGATACTCGTGAACATCGTCGGGATCAACCTGGTGTATTTCTATCTTCCGCCCGACTCGTCCGGGCTCCCGACGCTGATCACCACGGCGACGTTCCTCGTGGTGCTGAACGCCATCACGTTGATCCTGGCTTCGGGCCGGTTGCTCGATGCGGTGACCGATCCTTGGATCGCCGGGCTCAGCGACCGATCGAAGAATCCCAAGGGGCGCAGGATCCCATTCATGTCCAAGGGTGCGTTCCCGGCCGCGGTGTTCCTGTTCCTCATGTTCGTTCCCCCGGTGTCCGAGCAGTCCGTCGTCAACATCGTGTGGCTCACCGTGTTCCAGGCGCTCTTCTATGTCACGCTCACCGTGTATCTGACGCCGTTCTTTGCGCTGCTCCCGGAGTTGGGCCACGATCCCCGCGAGCGTCTCAACCTGTCGACGTGGATCTCGATCACCTTCGCACTGGGCCTGATTCTGGCGGGACTCGTGCCGGGAATCGCCTCCGCTGTGGAGGGTGCCACCGGCCTCAGCCCGCTGAGGGCGTTCCAAGTGACGATCGGCGGTCTGGCCGGTCTGGCGGCAGTGTTGATGTACGTGCCGGTGTTGACGATCGACGAGAAGCGGTACAGCAGGGGCGTGCCGACCAATGTTCCGCTGAAGGACGCGGTCAGGGCGACCTTCGCCAATGTGGAATTCCGCAAGTTCGTCACCGCCGACTTCGTCTACTTCACGGGTCTGACGATCGTCCAGACAGGCATCCTCTACTACGTGACTGTCCTCCTGGTACAGGAAGAAACGCTGGCGTCCCTGTTGTTGACGGTGCTGGTCCTGGCATCGTTCGTGTTCTATCCGATCGTCAATCTGGTGGCCAGGAAGGTCGGCAAGAAGGGCCTGATGGTCGCATCGTTCGCATGGATGGCTCTCGTCTTCGCCGGGGTACCGACCCTCGGCAATCTGCCGATCGATCCCACTGCGCAGGGCTATGGGCTCGTGCTGTTGCTGTCGGTGCCGCTGGCGGTGCTGGGTGTCCTGCCGAATGCCGTGCTGGCGGACATCGCCGAAGCGGATGCGAGACGGACCGGTGAAGCCCGCGAGGGCATGTTCTTCGCCGCCCGGACGCTCATGCAGAAGGTCGGCCAAACTGCAGGTGTGGTGATCTTCGCGATGTCGACCACGCTCGGTCGAGACGTCGGAGACGACCTCGGCATCCGTCTCTCCGGGGTGGTCGGATTCGTTCTCTGTCTGGCAGCCGCCGTCGTGTTCTCGCGATACGACGAGGCAGCCACGATCGGCGACGAGGTCCCGGCGGCGACATGAGCGAACTCATCGATCCCATCGCTGGTCCGTTCCGCCATGAGGGCTCGAACGGCGAGGCGGTGATCCTCGTCCACGGGTGGACCGGCGTACCCGCCCACTTCCGACCGATGGGCGACGTGTTGTCACGAGCCGGCTACACCGTCTTCGCCCCGCTGCTGGCCGGGCACGGGACCAGCATCGAGGACATGGCCTCGACCGATCGACACGACTGGATCGATTCGGTGCGCCACGCTCATCGCAGTGTCGAATCCGATCATGAACGAGTGCATTTCGTCGGTCTCTCGATGGGCGGCCTCCTCTCGATTCTCGTCGCCGCCGAGACGAGAGCCGCAAGCGTGTCGACCATCAACAGCCCGATCTCCATCCGCGACAAGAAGGCCTACCTCGCCCGACTGATGCACCCCTTCAGACCGGAAGTCCGATGGCCGGAAGAGGATCCGCCGGAACTGGACGAAGAGGTCGCGCCGTTCTACGTGACGTACAACGGTTTCCCGACCAACACCCTGGCCGAACTCGTGTCGATCTCACGCCAGGCGCTCCGCACGGCCCCGGACGTGGGCTGTCCTGCGCTGGTGGTGCAATCCCTGACGGACGAAACGGTGGATCCGCGCAGCGGAGCGATGCTCGCAAAAGCGTTCGGAGCGGGGACCCGCCTCGTTTGGCTCGAATCGTCGATTCACAACGCCCTGCTCGATCATGAGCGGCACACCATTCACCGCGCGGTGCTCGACCGTCTGGCCACCGATTCCGAGGACCCGCTGCCGTCGGATAACGTTCCTCGCCCATGAGCCCCACGATCGCCATCTTTGGATCTTCGCGAGCGACCAGTGATCAACCGCTGTACCGAGACGCCTTCAAGCTGGGTCGGACGCTCGCCGAAGCCGGGTTCATCATCGCCAACGGCGGCTACGGCGGGCTGATGGAGGCGACCGGCGAGGGAGCAGCGGAAGTGGGGGGCACGGTGATCGGCGTGACCGCTCCAAACGTGTTCCCGGACCGGGCCGGCCCGAACGCGGCCATCACGAGCGAGATCGCAACCGAGACGGTCGGCCAGCGGATCGCCCATCTGGTCGACGCAGCCGACGCGACCATCGCCCTCCCGGGATCGCTCGGCACGACTGCCGAGTTCATCGTGGCCTGGAACACGTGCTTCGTCGCACCGCTGTCAGGACAGAGGCCGAAGCTCAACATCGCCGTCGGCCCGCGATGGCGACGGCTGGTCGACCATCTGTCCGAGGAGCTCGGCGCAGACGCCAGCCTGGTCACATGCGTCGACTCGATGTCGGAGGCCGCCGAGATCGCAATCGACCGCTTCGATTTACCGCCCAGACCCTGAACCGGTTCCTATGCTGGCCATCGTGAACCTTCTGCCACGTCGCATCCCCGCGCCATGCAAGGTCGACGCGCACCGACTCGGTGCCGCCCAGCGGGTCGGCCCAGGAATCATCAGGCGAATCTGCGTCCACTGTTCACACGTCTCGATCGACCTGACCGCTCAGGATCCTGCGCCAGACACGAGTCTGTTCACCGAGCGCCCCGAAAGCACACCAAGCCCACGGTGACCGACATGATCACCGCCGCAGGCGGGCTCGTGTTCGCCACCATCGACGGAAAGCGTCGGGTCCTCGTGATCCACCGCCCGCGCTACGACGATTGGTCCTTCCCGAAAGGCAAGCACGACGAGGGCGAATCGGATGAAGCGACCGCACTGAGGGAGATCGAGGAAGAGACGAACGTTCTCGGCCGGATCGTCACTCGCTTGGCCGACGTCGTCTACACGACGCCGAACGACAACCTCAAGCGGGTGACCTACTTCGGCGTCAGAGCGATCGGCACTCCGAAGTTCAAGCCCAACTCGGAGGTGGACCGCATCGAGTGGCTCTCGAAGAAGCAGGCACGCAAACGGCTGACCTACGCGCACGACCGGAAACTCCTCGAACGCGCCTCGCTCAAGAAGCTCGAAGCGACAGGCCGGGTGAATCTCGTCAGGCACGCCGCGGCGGGAAGCCGGTCGGACTGGAAAGGTGACGACCGCAAACGACCGATCACCGAGAAGGGACGGCTCCAGTCCGAGGCCATCGCCGAAACTCTCGGCCGGCGCGCCCCGTCGCTCATCGTCTCGAGCCCCTACGTGCGATGCGTGCAGACCGGCGAGCCGCTCGCGGCCCGCCTCGGCCTCGACGTGAAGACGGTCGGCTTCCTCGAGGAGGGCTCGAACGGGACGGGCTTCCTCGACTACGTGGCGGCGCGTCCCGGAGCAGAGATCGTGATGGTCAGCCACGGTGACGTCATCCCCGAGATCGTCCAGCGCTTGCAGAGGCGGGGCATTCCGATGTCGTCTCGAGCCCCCAA
>CBDTXZ010000216.1:0-5121 GCA_965364515.1 uncultured bacterium | reverse complement strand
TCGGCGCAGAGGAGGGCAGTCGGTTCTCGGGTCCCAGACACCCTGAGCCATCGAGCGTCAGTCGAGCCCGTCTGCCTGGGCTCTTGCCGACGTGCACGTCTTGGGGCTGCGTCGTTCGATGAGCTGCTCGCCTTCACTTTGTCGGCCTCCTCGGCAGTGGGCTGTGACGGTCGGCGCGTTCGCTCCGGCTTGAAGATCGGAGGTTCCTCATCCGAGAACCGGAACATCACAGTTGACAGTAATACTGCCACTATGGCATAGTAACTGCCACTTGGGCAGTTGGGCCCACGACGAACGAGGAGGCGAACGGTGACGGACGTGATCGAACAGCGGGCCCGAGCGGAGCGACGATGAACGAAGCCACATACCGGGAAGCCGAACTGGCTTTCTGGAGCACGTACGGAGTCGAACCGAAAGAACACTTCGTCGAGCTCGCCGCCCTCGGCACCCAGATCCGCGTCCAGGAGGTGGGCAGCGGCGACGCCGTCGTGTTCCTGCACGGGTCGCCCACCAGTGGCACGACCTTCGCCCCGCTGGCGGGGCAGCTTCTCGGCCTCCGGTGCCTGATCCCGGACCTGCCACCCGGAGGCCTGTCTCCGACGTTCGAGGTCACGAGAGAAAACGCCGCGACCATGTTGAATCACACGCTCGTCGGGCTCCTCGATGCGATGGGAGTCGACCAGGCCCATGTCGTTGCCTCCTCGTCGGGGTCGGCGTTTGCGTTCAAAGCCGCGGCACGGGCGCCTGACCGGATCGACCGAGCGGTTCACCTCGGTGCCCCCGGTCTGGTCGAAGGGATGCCGATCCCGGGTGCCGAGAGACTGATGTTGATGCCCGGTGTGCACCGTCTGCTCGGCGCAATGACCCCCGGACCGAGGATGCAGGTCTCGATGATGAAGTCGATCGGCCACCGCAAGAGCATCGCAGCCGGCCGGATTCCCGACGCCTATTGGGCCTGGTACGCCGCACTGATGCGCGACACCACGACCTATGCAGATCAAATCGGAATGCTCCCGGCGCTCAAGGGGCGTGGCCTCGACTACGCGCCCGAGCTGAAGGTCGGCGACGCCGACCTGGCCGCACAGGGCTCGACGCTCGTCATCTGGGGTGGCGATGAGACGCTTGGTTCCACAGCAGACGCCGAGGCTCTGATTGCCCGTATGTCGCATGCCAGCCTCGAGGTGATCGAAGATGCAGGCCACCTTCCATGGCTCGACTTCCCCGAGCGCGTGGCAGCATCGGTGCAACGATTCCTGAAGGGAGCCGAATGAGCCCATCCGAACCGAGTCTGCGGAAGCGTCAGGCCGAGAATGTCCGTCACGCCATACGGACGGCCTTCACTGGCCTCCTCGTCGAACGCGGGCCAAACGGGTTCCCACTCTCCGAAGTCGCAGCGGCAGCCGGGGTTTCCGAGCGGACCCTCTACCGGTACTACCCGAACCGCGAATCGCTGATCGAAGGTGTGATCGGAGAAGACATCCTCCGATTCGACGAGGAGATAGGCCGTCGGGTCGGAGACCGGGGCGATCTGGCCAACCCGGAGCTCGTGGCGGAGAACTTCGCTGTCTTCGAGGAGCATGCCGATCTGATCTCGGCAGCTCGCATGCTTCGAACCGCAGGTCTCGACAGTGCAGCGTCCGCAAGACGAACGGACGCAGTACGCGCCGAGCTCGAGCCGCACGTCCCTGCGGAGGCACTCGACCAGGTGACCGCATTGGTCCGGACCTTGATGAGCTCCGACGCTTGGATGAGGATGAGTGAGCAGGACATCGCACTCGATTCGCGTTCAGCCGGCCACGCCGTGCAGTGGGCGATCCAGGTGCTGCTGCGCGAAGCCGCCAACGTCGACGGTCCACTGCGACCCACGTCGGACTGGCGCCCATGACCGGCCGGGCGATCTCACTCATCGATCTCGGCGAGGCCTGCGATGTCCACGAATATGGCGGGAAGGCGGCCGGATTGGCCGAAGCGATCTCCGTCGGCCATCGGGTTCCCGAAGGATTCGTGTTGGGCGTGTCGGCGGCTACGCCCGACTCCGAGGCCTTGGGCCGCCTGCTTCAGCGATTGGGCGGATCCGTGGCCGTGAGGTCGTCTGGAGTGGAGGAGGACGGCAGGGACGCGTCGTTCGCCGGCCAGTTCGAGTCGGTACTCGGCGTCGACTCGGTCGCCGGTCTGCAGGCTGCCATCGAACACTGTCGTTCCTCGGCCGAGAGTGTGCGGGCCGTCGAGTACGGGGACCGTTTCCGCCACACCGACCGGTCGATGGCGGTCATCATCCAGCGGATGCTCGACCCCCAAGCTGCCGGCGTAGCGTTCAGCGTCGATCCTGTCACGGGGGCAGACGAGGTGGTGGTCGAAGCGGTCTCGGGGCTCGGAGACCACCTGCTCGACGGTACGGCCGACGGAGAACGATGGGTGGTCGGCTCGGTGGCTCGGCGCACCCACGGGAACGGAGCCCTCGATGCGTCGACCGCGGTCGAGATCGGCTCACTGTGCCGCCGGCTCGCCCACGAGATCGGGACCCCGGTCGACATCGAATGGGGGGTCGAAGACGGTCTCCTCCATCTCCTCCAGGTCAGACCGATCACGGTCATTCCGATCGAGCCTTCCGAGCGGCCACCCGCCGAGCAGACCTACATCCGAGAGGCCCGCTTCGATCGCCCCCTCCATCCGCTGAGCTTCACGGCGTGGCTGCCCGCCCACGGCCGCATCCTCTCGGAGCTGTTCGCGGAGTTCGGGCTACCGGTCGACCGGCTCGACAACCGGCAGTATCTCGGGCGGGTGTACGGGCGAATGGTCCCGTTGATGGATCGCGGCAAGGACGGTCCAGCGCCACCGGAACCGGTGCTGAAACTGCTCATGAGTTCGGTTCCGGCCATGCGACGCCGGCTCGCGCGAGCCAGGGCCTGGGCTGGCGACGAATCGATCAACGACTTGATCGATGCGTGGGAATCACGGGGCAGGGCCGAGATCACTGGGCGGACGCGCGAGCTCCGGTCGCGTCCGGTGTCGACCCTTTCTGACGAGGACTTGGCGCTCCACCTCGACGACGTGCGGGTCCATCTCGATGAAACGGCTCGACGTCATTTCGAGTTGGCCTTCGCAACCCAGATGATCCCCACCGGTCGACTCGGGATCTTCCTGGAGGAGACGCTGGGATGGACACCAGATCGGGTTGTCGGGTTGCTCGGCGGTCACGGCGAGTCGTCGACCGAGCACGGCCGCGCCGTCGGGTTGCTGGCGGAGGCGCTCGGGCCCGACGATCTCGATCGTGCCATCTCGGATCCCACGTCGCTGCTGAGCCATCCCGAAGCCGCCGCCTATGTCGAACGGCACGGACACCGGATCAACGTCGACCTCTCCGAACGGACCGAGGCCGAAGATCCCGCCCGCATCGCCGACCACCTCCGGCGCCATCGCCATCGGCCGGATAGGCGCGACACACCACAGCGTGTTGCCGCCGAACTGGAGGCCCAGGCTCTCGCCGCTCTTCCCGAGGAACGGACCGCCGAGTTCAGCCGGCTGCTGTCGCTGGCGCGGCGCGGAAGGCCCTACAACGACGAGACCGAGCTGACCACACTCGACGCGTTGACCCTCCTGAGGCCGATCGCCCTCGAGGCGGGTCGACGGTTCCTTCGCGCGGGTCGGGTCGGAGACGGCGCAGACGTGTTCTTCCTGGACGTGTCGGAGCTCGAGGCGATGTTGCGGGACCCCACTCGGCCTGCGCCCGTGCTCGACCGGCGCAAGGCGGAATACCGGTGGGCGCTGGCCAATCCGGCGCCGGATCATCTCGGTCCGGATCCGGCGCCGGCGCCGTCGTGGAAGGCGGTCCCTGCCAGGTATCGATCGACTGTCGGCGCCGTGCTGTGGTCGGCCGGCGCCGCCGAGTCCGCACCCTCGACTGGTGTCGCGCCGGAGGGAGCACTGGCGGGAACGCCCGGGTCACCCGGTATGGCGACCGGCCCTGTCCGTGTCGTTCGTTCGATGGCCGAATTCGACAAGATCCAACCTGGTGACGTCGTCGTGTGTCCGACGACGGTGGCGGCCTGGTCGCCGATCTTCGGCTCGATCGCAGCGATCGTCACCGAGCATGGTGGACCGCTGTCACACCCCGCAACGTTGGCGCGCGAGTACGGGCTCCCGGCGGTTCTCGCAGTCGAGAACGCCACCTCCAGACTCGAAGACGGTCAGAGGGTCCGGATCGACGGCGGCGCCGGCATCGTGGAGCCGATCTGAGACTGCAGGCCGTCTCCTGCCGAAGCTCTCTGTTGGCATCCACGGCCGAGTGCTCGAGCGTGCCTGGTACGCGACGCCGGTTTACTCCCAACCTCTCGCAGCTATGTGCCGTGCGAGGTGAGCCAGCCGGCGAGGGACTCGGCCCACTCGTCGTCGGTCTGAGAGCCGTTGCGTCTGAGATCACCGTCGACGACCCCGTCTCGGAGGACGACCACTCGGCGGGCTCGAGCCGCGACGTTCGGGTCGTGCGTGACCAGCACCACGGTCCGTCCGTCTCGATTGACCTCGGTCAGCAGATCCATGATCTCTGCGGCGGTCGCTGCGTTGAGTGCGCCGGTCGGCTCGTCACCGAAGACCAGGTCCGGCGAATTGATCAGCGCCCTGGCGATGGCGGCCCTCTGGAGTTGGCCGCCCGACGCCTGTGTGATCTCGCGATCAGCCAGTTCACCGATCCCGACCCTGCTCAGCAGCTCCTGTGCTCGACTGATGACGGAACTGCGATCATCGGGCGTGGCGGTGAAGCCGGGCAAGACCACGTTGTCGAGGACCGTCAGGTTGCGGAGCAGGTGGACCTGTTGGAAGACGAAGCCCATGCGAGTCAGCCGGAGTGCCGCCAGGTCTCGCTGATGAAGTGCGGTGATCTCGACGGAGCCCGATCCACTGTCATGAAGTGTCACCGTTCCTTCTGTGACGTGGTCCATCCCGCTCAGGCAATAGAGCAATGTGGACTTGCCGGAACCGGACGGTCCCATGATGGCGACGAAGTCGCCGCGGTCGATGTCGAGGTCTACGCCTCGGAGTGCCTTGGTCTGGGCGTCGCCCTCACCGAAGGACTTGTGGATGTCGTGTGCGGACAGGTGTACGGCAGTCATGATCTCACTCCTC
>CBDTXZ010000215.1:0-5181 GCA_965364515.1 uncultured bacterium | reverse complement strand
CTGCGCCACGGCACGCCGTGCCACCGCCCGATGGTCGCCAGAACCGACCTCGGACAACAGCGAGTCGTCGCCATACGGCTGCTCGAAGAGGCCCAGGGCGAACTTCGCCCTCAGGATGCGCCTGACCGCGTCGTCGATTCGGTCCTCGGAGACATCTCCGTTCTCGACCGCCGCAGCCAACTCGGACATGAAGAGTGGATAGTTGCCGGGGATCATGTTCATGTCGATACCCGCGTTCACGGATCTGACCACTGCCTCGTAGTAGTCGTCGGAGATCTGATCGATCGCAGCCCAGTCGGACACGACGAACCCGTCGAACCCGAGCTCACCTTTCAAGACGTCGGTGAGGAGATACTCCTGTGCGTGCATCTTCTCGCCGCCCCATGAGGAGTAGGACGCCATGATGCTCAGGGCGCCCTCGTCGATGGCTGCGGGGTAGGGCGGCAGGTGAACCGCCCGTAGCGTCGCTTCATCGGCCTCGGTCACGCCCTGGTCGATCCAGTAGCTCGCGGTCGTCGACGTTCCCCACACGGTTCCACCGTCTCCGACGAAGTGCTTCGGCGTTGCGAGCACGCTGGTCGGGCTCGACAGGTCACCGCCCTGGAGCCCTCGGATGTAGGGGGTGGCCAGGCTGGTGACGCGTTCGGTGTTCTCCGAATAGCCCTCATAGGTCCGCCCCCACCGGATGTCCTGAGGAACGGAGACCGCAGGCGCATAGTTCCAGTAGATCCCGGTCGCGACCATCTCGAGGGCGGTGATGCGCCCGATCTCTTCCATCAGCGCTGGGTCGTTGGCCGCCCCGAGCCCGATGTTGTGGGGGAAGATCACCGCTCCGGGGACGTTGTTGTGGCCGTGGACGGCGTCGATTCCGTAGAGCACCGGAATGCCCAGACGCGAGTCCATCGCCCGGTCCTGAAAGCCTTGGACCATCGCCGCCCAACCCTCGGGCGTGTTGTCGTCCGGTGCCTCCCCGCCACCGCTCAGCAGGGCACCGATCCCCAGTTCGGTGAGATCCTTCTCGGCGACGGCGCTCTTCTGGACGAGCGACATCTGGGCCAGCTTCTCGGTGAGCGTCATCCTCCCGATCAGGTCGTCAACCCGCTCTTCGATCGAGAGCTCCGGGTCCAGGTAGGGGGCGTCGACCGGCTCGAGAACGGTCGTACTGGTCGAACTCGACGTCGACGCCGTCACCGACGGTTCCACGACGGACTCTTCGTCGCTCGCACAGCCGGCCACGATCAACGCCGCTGCGAGGAGGCTCGCAACTCGCCTGGTGGTGGTGACGGTTCGAAGCTTCTGGCTCAGCTCTCTACGCATCCTCATATGAGACCGCCACGTTACCGGCGCCGCCGCATCCGACGACGCCGACGACTCGGTCAGGGTCGCGCGGACTCGACGGCCGTCACGAACCGTTGGTGGACGTTGTCGAGGTGCACTCTGGTTCCAGCACCGATCAGTGTCGGCCTCGGGGCCCTCCGGCGCAGAGACGCCCGCCGCATCAGTGCAGCGATCAACACCGCGATCGAGGCGACGGCGGCTGCAGGCGACCAGACGGCTGCCGCCCAGGCCGAGTACACGAGTGTGAGCGCGGCGGCCACCCCCACCATCCTCGAGACCCGAAGTGCGAGGCGCCGTCTCCGAAGCACATCGGCGTCGACAGGGAGGCGCCCCACCAGGATCTGTTCGGGTCGACGCGCATCGAGCGCGACGACCAGTCGATCGAGCGAGCCGAGCAGTCGGCCCGCCTGACGTGTACCCACCGCCTCGGGTCCGATCGGCGTCCGAACGACCATCCGCTCTCGCGTCTCGGCACCGGTGAACACACAGACGTCGGGCAAACGACCCGCCTGGTAGTCGTCGAACCCGACGGTGACCTGAGCCATGGCCCGATGGTATGTCGCTGCGCCCGAGACCTCAGATCCGATCGCGCATCGCCGGGATGACCTGGTCGCCGTAGGCCGCGATCGTTCCTTCGATGTCGTCATGCATGAGGTACAGGCCGAAGTGGTCGACCCCGAGTTCACGAAGTTCGGTGACCTTTTCGATGTGGGCCTCGACCGGGCCGAGCACGCAGAACCGATCCACGATTTCATCGGGCACGAAATCGGTCGACGGGTTCCCCGCCTTGCCGTGGTGGTCGTAGTCGTACCCCTCACGGGCTGCGATGTAGTCGGTCAGTGCCTTGGGGACCATCGACTCATCGGCGCCATAGCGCTTGACGAGATCGGCGACGTGATTGCCAACCATCCCTCCGAACCACCGGAGCTGTTCACGCTGGTCGGCGATGTCGTCGCCGACGAAGGCCGGGGCGACGACGCTGATCGTGATGTCGTCCGGATTCCGACCGGCTTCGCGTGCGGCCTCGTGCACCGCTGCCACCGTCCACTGGAGGATCTGAGGGTCTGCGAGTTGGAGGACGAAGCCGTCGGCATGACGGCCGACGGTGGCGAGCGCCTTGGGACCATACCCGGCGACCCACATCGGCAGGTCCCACCCGGCGCCGTGGAGCCACGGAAACCGGAGCTCCTTGTCGTTGTAGGTGACCTCGCGACCGGCGACCAGGCCCTTGATGACTGCCATGGACTCGACCATCGTCGCAAGGGTGGTCGGCTTCTTCCCGATGTAGCGGAGGGCAGAGTCACCGCGACCCATCCCGCAGATGGTGCGCGGTCCGTACAGCTCGTTGAGCGTGGCATACATCGACGCCAGGACCGTCCAGTCGCGAGTCCCCGGGTTGGTCACCATCGGCCCGACGATCATCTCCTCGGTCGACGAGAGGATCTCGGAGAAGATCACATACGGCTCCTGCCAGAGCACGTGGGAGTCGAAGGTCCAGCCGTGGGTGAATCCGTTCCGCTCGGCGAGCTGCATCCGCTCCACCAGCTTCCTCGCGGGAGGATTGGCCTGGAGAACGGCCCCGAACGTCAACTCGCCGGAGTGGCCCATCAGATCAAGTACTGGTTGGTGTCGCGAACGACGAAGTCTCCGTCGCCCGGGGATCCGTGATACGTGTCGTCCTCGATGAGTACCCGCCCACGGGACATCACCAGTTCGATCTTCCCCTGGACGGTCTTGCCCTCGTAGGCCGAATAGTCGACGTCCATGTGGTTCACGTCCACAGACATGACCGTCTCGACGTCGGGATTCCAGATGACGATGTCGGCGTCGGACCCGACGGCGATCGTCCCCTTCTTGGGGTACATCCCGAACATCTTCGCCGGTGTCGCCGAACACACTTCGACGAATCGTTCGAGCGACATTCGGCCATCCGACACTGCCCCGTCATAGATCAGTCGCATGCGCTCTTCGACTCCCGGAATGCCATTCGGAATCTTCGTGAAGTCGCCCTCGCCGAGCCGCTTCTGCGTGCCGAGCGTTGGATGGTCGTTCATGCAGAACGGACAGTGATCGGTGGATATCACCTGGAGGTCGTTCGTGGCGAGCGCAGTCCAGAGGGCCTCGTGATGGCCGTCTTCGCGGGGCCGGACGGGGGTCGAGCACACGTACTTCGCTCCGTCGAAGCCGGGCTCGCGCAGGTTGTCCCAGTCGAGATACAGGTACTGCGGGCAGGTCTCGCCGAAGACGTTCAGCCCGCGGTCGCGTGCGAAGGCGACCTCTGCGACGGCTTCGTCGGCGGACATGTGCACGACGTAGAGCGGGCAGCCGGCCAGTTCGGCGTACGCGATCGCCCGGTGGGTGGCCTCGGCCTCGGTGATGGGTGGCCTGGTGACGGCGTGGAAGATCGGGTCGGTCTCGCCACGCTTGATCGCCTGATCACGGAGTACGTCGATCACGATGCCGTTCTCGGCGTGCATCATGATCGTTCCGCCGTTCTCGGCCGCCTTCTGCATCGCCATGAAGATCTGACCGTCGTCGGAATAGAGCACGCCGGGGTAGGCCATGAACAGCTTGAAGCTGGTCACCCCCTCGCCCATGAGGATGTCCATCTCCTTGAGGCTCTGCTCGTTGACATCGGAGACGATCATGTGGAAGCCGTAGTCGATGGCACAGTTCCCGTCCGACTTCTGCCGCCACGCCTCGTAGCCGTCCATCATCGGCTCCCCGATGGTCTGGACGGCGAAGTCCACGATCGTGGTCGTTCCACCCCACGCCGCCGCCCTCGTTCCGGACTCGAAGTCGTCGGAAGCGAACGTCCCGCCGAACGGCAGCTCCATGTGGGTGTGGACGTCCACGCCTCCGGGGAACACGAATCTGCCGGTGGCGTCGATGACACGCTCGGCCGTCCATTCGTGTGCTCCCGAAGCGGCGATCCCCACGACGGTCTCGCCCTCGATGAGCACGTCGGCGGCCATTCTCCCGGCGTGCGTGACCACGGTGCCGTTCTCGATGAGTGTCTTCATTGGGTTCCTTCCTCGTCAGATCTGTGCCGCGGCGTCGATTGCCGCCTCGAGGATCCCGTAGCCCTCGTCTGCCTCCTCTTCGGTGAGCGTCAGTGGCGGCGCGATGCGCAGGACGTTTCCGTACAGCCCTCCCTTGCCGACGAGCAGACCGCGTCGCCGCGCCTGCTCCATGACTTCCGCCGCGCCGTGCTTGTCGGCGCGCCTGGTTCCGGGCTCCACCATCTCGATTCCGATCATCAGCCCCTTGCCTCTGACTTCTCCGATGCTGTCGGTGCGCTCGGCCAGGCCGTCGATGCGGTTGCGAAGGTGATTGCCGACCTTGTAGGCGTTCGTCTGGAGGTCGTGCTCCAACACGTATTCGAGATTCGCAAGTGCACCCGCAGTCGACAGTGGGTTGCCGCCGAACGTCGAGATCGAGTTGGCCGGAAGAGAATCCATGAGCTCGGCGGGTGCGACGACTCCGGCCATGGCGAGCCCGTTGCCGAGCCCCTTGGCGAACGTGATGATGTCGGGAGTGATGCCGTGGCTCTGGTAGCCCCAGAAGTGCTCGCCGGTCCTCCCCCACCCGGTCTGCACCTCATCGGAGATGAACAGGATGCCGTTGCGGTCGAGGACCTCCTTCATGGCCCCGAAGAGCCCGTCGGGTGGAGTGATGAATCCGCCGACACCCTGGATCGGCTCCACGATCATCGCGGCGACGTCACCGGAGGTCGCAACCTCCAGCATGTTCTCGAGGTCGGCCACGCACGCAGCGATGTATTGGTCGTCGGGGAGGTGCCCGAAGGGGCTGCGGTACTTGTAGCCGCCGTGGTCGTAGGTC
>CBDTXZ010000214.1:0-5198 GCA_965364515.1 uncultured bacterium | reverse complement strand
GCCTCCACCGCCAGCCGGTCGGCGTAGTCGTTCCACGTGTCGTTGCTGTGCCCTTTGACCCATGTCCAGCGGATGTCGTTCTTGGTGTCCTTGCGGGCGAGGAACGCCTCGATCAACGGCTGCCAGAGATCCTGATTCGCCACCGGCTTTCCCTGGCTGTTCTTCCATCCGCGTTTCAGCCAACCTCGATACCAGCCATCGCGGAAGCAGTTGACGACATAGGCGGAGTCGCTGACGATCTCCAACGGTCCGTCGAACGACTGGACGGCGTCGAGCGCGGCGGTCAGCTCCATCCTCTGATTCGTGGTCATCGGCTCACCTCCGGCGGCAAAGGGGCCGTCAGGCACGATCCAGGCCCAGCCACCCGGGCCGGGATTGCCCGAACAAGCGCCATCGGTGTACACGGTGATGCGGGATGTCATGGACGCCATCTTGCCAGGAGACGGCAGATCCGATCACATCGGGTCGATGGCGGATCATCGTCGATCGGCCGTCCGGTGGGGAGCAATCAGCCTTGGATAGGTGCACTCGACGACGTGCCAGAATGCTCCGGTGCTCAGCCCGGTTCGCTCGCTCTACTCGGTCGGTCGTCAGGCCTCGGTCGCCGTCATGCTCGCCATGGTGGCCTCCACTCTCATGTTCTCGGCCACGCCGTTCCTGCTCGAACCGGTGTCCGAGGAGTTCGGTGTGGGACGGGGTCTCGCTGGTGCGATCTCCGTCGTCCAGGTCGGTGTCTTCGCCGTCGTGAACCTGTTGGTGCCTCGTCTGGTCACACCCAGTCAAAGACTCTTCCGGCTCTCGCTGGGGGCAATGGCGGTGTCCGGTCTCCTGAGTGCCTGGACGGGCTCGTTCTGGCTCCTCCTGGTGTTCCGGGCGTTCGCCGGCGGCGGCGCAGGGGTGCTGACGTGGCTTGCGTGGGCGGATGCGATGCGGCATGAACGGTCGATGGCCGCCGTGTCCGCGATCGGTCCGATCACCGCCCTCGTAGGTGCCCCTCTGTTCGCGTTCGTCGCACAGTGGGGTGTCGACGCCCTCTACACGATCTTGGCGCTCGTGGCGGTTCCAGGACTGTTCACGACGCTCGAACTGGTGGGAGTGAGTCGGCCCACCTCGAAGCGAAGTGGATCGACATCCAACCGTGTGCTGTTGCTCGCCCTGGCGTTGATGACGTTCTCGGGAGCCAGCCTCTTCGTCTACGAGTCGGTCGCCGCAACCGAGGTCCTCGGGATGTCCGCCACGGCGACCTCGTTCGCGTTCAGTCTCAACGCCGCTGCAGGGCTGCTGGGTGCCCGATTCTCTCGGAAACACGTGGTGCCCGGGCGTTGGATGGCCAGCATCGCGATCGGTGCGTTCCTCACGATCTGGGGTGGATCTCCGCTGTGGTTCTTCGTCGGGATGTTCTGGTGGGGTTTCGCCTTCTGGATGTCCGTTCCGGGAGTGCTGCAGATGCTGGCCCAACGCAGCCTGGCTCGCGACGAGCGAGCCGGCGATGCGCAGGCGTTGATGGCGTTCGGTCGAGCGGGAGGTCCGGTCATGGGCGGGGCGTTCGTGGACGCGGGCTCGTTTCAGGGTCTGGCGGTGGCGGCGTCCGTTGGCATCGCTGCGTCTGGACTGATCGTGATGGGCGTCCAGGAAGGTCGCGATCGGCTGCCGGTCACCGACGTCAGAGCGGTCAGCCCGTGACGAGCCGAAGGTCCCTCATTCACGTGCTCATCGCGGCTGTTGCGATCTCGTCGTGCTCGGCAGGCGGGCCCAGCGCGACAGTCGTCGGTACGATCGACGACTTCACACCTCCGGAGACTTGCGATGCTCCCTCCGTGCCCGTGGATCCGGCTGAAGGGCCATTCCTCTTCTTGGTGTGCGGGGAGCCGTACGTAAACCCGCTCTACCCGGCACCGTTTCGTTGGTTCGGTGGGGACGACGACCTCGAGAGCGCGATCGCGTTCATCGTTCGCGGTGAGAGCGACCGCGCCGCAGAGTTGGGTTTGTGGAGTGGTTTCGACTTCGTTCTCGAAGGCGAGCGAGCGTTGCTGAACATCGATGTCGCAGTTGAGGACCGGCTTGCCACTATTCGGGTCACCAACGTCGACGGGATCGAATGGCAGCCGCCCACCCAGATGATGAGCTCTCTCGGAGACGTCGCAATGTTCGTGGATGTACTTGCGGCGACTGCACTGCAGTACGACGGCGTCGACGCTGTCGACCTTTCGGTGTGCCCGCCCTATGGCCCATCTCAACATTGTGCCCCCTTGCAGCGCTCAGACCTCCGGGCGAGACACCCGAGTGATTGGAACGTCGCTCCGAGCTGCAGCCTGCTCGACTATTGGACGGTTCCAGATTGCTCCCCGGCGAATCGCTGAGACGCTCTGGCAAGACGTGCCGTGATCTAAGGTTCGATCGTGCCCGAGTTGCCCGACATCGTCGTCTACATCGAGGCCCTCGAGAAGCGCCTGCTCGGTGAGGAGATCACCGGATTCCGGGTTGCATCGCCTGCGGTTCTTCGCACCTACGACCCGATGTACACCGCCGTGGTGGGGGAGATGGTCACCGGGTTCGATCGGATCGGCAAGCGGATCGTGTTCGAGCTGACGAACGACCTCTGGCTGGTGGTCCATCTCATGATCGCCGGGCGCTTCCGGTGGTTCGATCAACCGAAGAAGCCCATCCCGAGGAAGGTCGGTCTCGCAGCGCTCGATTTCCCGAAGGGGACGCTCATTCTGACCGAACAGGGAACCAAGAAGCGAGCCGGGATCTGGGTGTTCGGTGATCGAGCGTCGGTCGATGCCGAGAACCGTGGGGGAGTGGAGCCGCTAGAAGTCGACCTCGATGGATTCGCAAATGCGATCACCGCCGAGAACCGCACCCTCAAGCGGGCTCTGACCGACCCGCGCATCTTCTCGGGCATCGGCAACGCCTTCTCCGACGAGATCCTCTGGGAAGCGCAGCTGTCCCCGGTGAAGCGCACCAAGCAGCTGGACGACGAGGAGCTCGCCCGGCTCCACGCGGCGGTCCAGACGTCCCTCGAACACTGGACAGATCTGCTCAGGGAGCAGACAGGCGACGACTTCCCGTCCAAGGTGACGGCTTTCCGCCCCGAGATGGCAACCCACGGCAAGTTCAAGGAGCCATGTCCGCGGTGTGGCACGGCAATCCAGCGGATCGTGTACTCGTCGAACGAGACCAACTACTGCCCGACGTGTCAGACCGGGGGCAAGATCCTCGCCGACCGGTCCCTCTCTCGACTGCTCAAGGACGACTGGCCCTCGACGGTCGATGAACTCGAGTAGCCCTGGCTCGGCTGCGCCTCGCCTCGGGCGTTCTCGGTCGTCAGTCGTCGGTCATCGGTCGCCATCCGTAGAGTTCACGACCTCGGCTACCGGAGGAGACGAGGTTGAGGATTGCCGGCTTGGTCGGGGCGGTCATGCTTCTCGTTGCTGGCTGCACGTCTGCGGGCGAGCCATCGACGACGACCTCGTCGGGCGTCGAATGTTCTGCGCCTCCGGCCGAGGCGCTGGTGGTCGAGTCAGAGTTCGATGTCGAGCTGTCGCCGAATCCGGTCCCAGCCGGCGGTGAGGCGACGCTCTCGGTCGACTACGACGGACCGCTCGTAGGGCTCGGTGGAGGAGTGGGTGCTTCCTGGCAGTGTTGGAGCGATGGCGAATGGGTCAGCGCTTACGTCCTCGTGCGAGGCACCGGCTTCGAGCCTTCTGTGATCGATCTCTCCGACCCGAGAGAAGAGGTCTCCGATCTCGGTCTGCGGATACCCAACTCATACCCGGTCCTCATCCCCGATGTCGCTCCGGGCACGTACCGGATCGTCGACGGACTCTACGGATTCGAGATGTCACTGACCGCATACGAGATCGTCGAGGTCGTCAGTCCCTGATCGAGCCGGGTCGGTCCAGGAATGGCCCGACCCGAGTGGGGCCAGCACCGATTGCGGCTCGCACCAGTGGCGTTCAGTCCTGCAGCCAGCTGAGGGCTCCGAGCATGCGGTTCGCCACGGCTAGGAACTTGGGTTCGTGTTCCGCCCAGTCCTCCTCATCGGGAAGAATCACCGAGACCTGGAGATACTGGTCCCGAGCTGGCACACCGAAGGCGAACTGCCCGAAGCCGCCGTTGTGGACGACCACCCCGTCGCCCATCGAAGGGTGTCCCACCACCGTCGCTCCGATCGGCACCGTGGCCTCGTCGACCTCGGCGAAGTCGACGACGTCGTCCGTCATCGCCTGATGGATGTCGTAGGGGTCGCCTCCGAATGTCTCCCAGTCGACCTCTTCTGCAGCCACCTCGCCTTGCGCTCCGTCGGAACCTGTGAGTTTCCACTGACAGTCCCAACCATCGGAGGACGGTGGGGTGACCAGGTCGACGGCGACGACATCCCATCCGTACGCCTCCGCCACGAATCCGCCCACCTCTTCGGCCGAAATCCATGTGCACAGGTCGTCGGTCTCGAAGTCGAACGACTCGATCGCGTTGGAGTCCGAAGGCTGTGCGTTTCCACTTCCGGTCACGGCTTCGAAGACGTACTCGTCGGGGAACGGGTACACGACGTACTGGTAGGCGAGGAGACCGTTCTCGTCGTACTCGTTGAGGGAGACACCAGGCAATTCGAAGGGGTTCCCAGCCTGGTTGGTTCCCCGCCACATCCAAAGAGCCCCACCTTGTGACCCATCATCGGACAGCCACCGGTAGTAGTTGTGGATCTCCGAGTCCATCGTCCCTTCGTACAGGGTGTAGTACCAGGCGTTCCTGATCGGCACCGCACCGAACGCGGCATCGTCCATGACCGCATCGACGGTGGCGTAGGAGGCCAACAGATCGACGACTTCGTCCTCGCCGCCATACGACTCCGGGTTGTGGAGGATGTCTTCGACGGCCTCCTGAGTGGCCAGCGCTTTCTCGTATCGTTGCGTCGGTTCGCTTGAAGTGGCGGCCAGAGCGTCACGCTCGGCGGTCACTTGTTCCAGCATCTGTTCGACCTCGGCCAACTGTTGCTCCAGGTCCTGGTACTGCTCCGAGGCTGTCGGATCGGTTGCGCAGGCAGCCAGAATCAGGCCCAAGACGGCGAGCATCGAAATCGCTCGTCTCATGCGTCCCTCACTCTCTGTTCCTTCTTGGTCAAGGGAGACGCGGAGACATACGCCTCCACTCCCGAGTGGACACCTCTTGGGATGCCGGCACAAGAGACCAAGGTC
>CBDTXZ010000213.1:0-5210 GCA_965364515.1 uncultured bacterium | reverse complement strand
GAACTCGTGGTCCCCGAACCCGGACCTGACCGTCACGCACCCCAGTTCCGGCACGCCGAACTCATCGAAGGCGTCTTGCATCGCAGTTGGATGTGGCCTACACCCTTCGGTGGTCTGGAAGATGTCGCCGACGTGGACGAAGTCCGCTCCGTCGAATCTGAGGCCGATGCCGCAGAGGTCTACGGCCGTTTCGTTCCAGATCAGTCTGCCGGACAGGTCTTCGAGGTCGCCGGCGGTCAGCGGACGGGCGTCGACGATCATGAACGCGGTGTATACGCCCGCACCACGGGGGACCTCATCGAGCATGATCGCCCATTGCACGGGCGTGAACGTCAGGGATCCGTCCGGTGGGAGGGGCGGTGACGGAAGAATCGTGCGAGCGGTGCCGTCGAAGCTGACCAGATCGTTCTCGAGAGTCGAGCTCGACCACATGGGTGGCTGATCATCGGACTCGACTGTCCACACGGTCCCGTCGGCGTCGACGGCTGCACGGGAGCCACCAACCGGCGAGTCGAAGCGGTAGGACGTCCACTCGCCCCCATCAAACCGGGAGTACCCGTACGGCGGATATGCGAAGTGGATCGCCCACACCGTTCCATCCTCTCCGGTCGTGACCGTGGCATTGCTGTTCGACAGGAGCCCATCGTCAGTGGTGTAGGTGGTCCAGTTCGTGCCGTCGAAGCTGACGATCCCCGACCGGTCTGTCGCGGCCCAGATCGTCCCATCTGCACCGACGGCTACCTGGCGCACGGCGCCGCTCGGAAGCCCGTCCTCGGTCGTGTATCGAGTGAATCCGTCTCCGTCGAAGGCGAACACTCCACCGATGAAGTCGATGGCAGCCCACACGACGCCGTCGTTCCCAACCGCCATCGAACTCGACCACGGTGACACCGAGTACGAGCCCGGCATGGGCACTTCGTGGGCCTTCCATCGATCGCCGTCGTACGCCATCAGAAGGTTCTCTCCGACAGATGCATACACGAGCCCATCTGTCGACACGACCAGATCGCCGATCTCCTCTTCAATCTCGGGCTCCTCCTCGGAGGTGAACGCATGCCATTCCCCACAGAGTGGGCAGTGGAAGGCGATCCACCTCTGTTGCTTCACCCCCCACCACCCATCAGCGTCGTCGACCTCAGATGTTGTCGATCCCGCCAGCCATTCGGTGTCATCTGGTGCGACGGCGACGTGTGCGATCCTTTGAGTCGGCGCCGGGTCTGACCAGGTTCCCGAGGGGAGGCCCGACAGTGGGATCGACATCCAGTTGCCCGCCCTGTCCAGTCTGGCAACGCCGAAAGGACCGGCCGCGATCACGGACCCGTCGGCTGCGACTGCGACGTCGGTGATCTGTGTCATCTTGCGGAACGAGGTTTGGAAATCCTGTCGCGATCCCTGCGCAGTCGTCACGGTCCTCGTCGGCGCGGAAGTCGACACGGTCGGCGCCTGGGGCTCAGCCATGTCGGAGAGCTCCGCTGGGTTCGAAGCAGGTGGAGCGCCGTAATCCCGTGACAATGTGAGACCTCCAACGATCAGCACGACGGCGCCGGCCACCAACGGGCCCCTGCGAAGAGGGCGCCTGGTCTTGATGGAGGGTTCTGAGCCTTCGACCTTCACGGCACGAGAGCCTTGGACTTCCCAGCTGCGGTGCACATCGATCGGGTCCACGACCCACCTCTCGACCGCCGTCACCATCGTGCGCCATCGCCCCCCGATGCGCCAAGAGACCAACTGCCTCTCTTGCGATCTTCGATCATCGCGACCCTGAGCTGCGGCCACCCGACCGCTCAACGCCACGGTGGCCGAGTCTCCGCAGACCACTGAGAGTGGCTTTTCTGTCGCTTAGCGCAGTCTTAGGGGTCGACAGGTCATCGTGTCGGCCAACCGAATGAGGAGCGACAGTGGCCATCATCTGGATAGACACCGACGAATGCATGGGAGCGGGCACCTGCGAGCAGGTGGCGCCCGAGATCTTCGCAGCCCGGAGCGATGGAACCTGGGCGGTGAAGGAAGATGCCAGGTTCTTCGGCCAGACGAAGGTGTTCGACGGGGTGACCGCCCCCGAGGGCAATGCCGGGCGGGCTCGCCTCCCCGAACAGCTCATCGACCTCGCATTCGACGCCGCCGAGGAGTGCCCCGGCGAATGCATCTACGTGGAGGTGTGAGTATGCCCGCCAAGACACCTCCGAGGCGTACCGGAAAGCCGAGCGGTTCGAAGCTCACGTTGTCGATCATCGTCGGGATGATGCTGATCCCGATCAGCGCGGTAGCGGCGGTGATGCTCACCGACCACGAGGCCCCGGTTGCGGAGGCCGAGGAGACGACCACCACGGTGGCGACCGAGCCCCCTCCGGCGGTTGCGGAGATCGTCTACGCCAATGTCGGTGCCACCACCGAAGACCTCGAGTACGCCTGCGGAGAGGGCGGCCTCTGGCTCGTCGATGCCGAGACCAGCGGTGCCATCACTCCCGTCCAACAGGCTGCGCTCGACGCCCTGCGCGGGATCTGCGAGGGCCAGGGCACACCACTGCCAGGCAAGGCCGCACCGCCACCGATCACACAGACGAGAACGGTCACCGTGGCCGTTCCGGCACCACCCCCGCCACCTGCGGTGCCGGCCGAGGACCTCACCGCATCAGCCGACGAGAGCGCTTCGGAAGACCATTCCTCGGAGGCTCCGTCCGATGCCACGATGACTTCGTCTCCCGCCGGCGGCGACGATCACTCGTCCGAGGGACCGCCACCGTCTGCTCCGGCAATGGGGTCCCTCGAGCGATACACCGCGGTCCATGCCCAGGCTGTTGCCGAGATCGACCATGCCGTCGCCGAGGGCGGTTCACTCGAACAGATCGCAGAGGCCCGAGCGAAGCTCGACGAGGCGGAGCGCCTCGCCGCCAACGGCGAGTACGAAGGTGCCACCACACAGGCCTACGAGGCGATCGGGAAGGCGCGTGAAGCCGTCGGCGAGCGCGACGACGACTGATGGCGACCAGTGCATCCACTTCCGTGATCGCCGGGCTGACCGTCGCCCTCTTCGGCCTCGTCCCGCTCGGGTTGCTCCTGATCGAGTCGGAGGGGCCGACACAACCTGAGGTTCAGGCCGTCCCGGTCGCCGTCGCGGAGACGGTCACCACGCAGATCGAGGTGGACCCGCCCACGGTCGAAGGGCTCGACCCGAGGCTCAGCCGCGTGCTGTACGCCAATGGGTCTGCGGACGGCGTGGAGGCGGGCAGCACCGATGAGTTGCCGGACTCGATCGTGAAGGTGCTCGGGTATTACGGCGTGACGCTCACCGTCGATGTCAGCGGATCCCAGCCATGAGTCGCATGCCTGCATCCCGTTTCGCCAGAATCGGCGCCTGGACCGGCGCGGCTGTCGCGTGGGGGACGACGACCGTGCTGGTCCGGGTCGCCGCTGCCGAACCCGCCGAACCCGCACCACCCCCACCCCCCACCGAGGACACGACCGCTCTCGACGTCGTGACATCGGCGCTCCCGAACCCTCCTGATGCCGGATTGGTCATCCTTCGATACACGCCAGTGACCGCTCCGCCTCAACAGGTGATCGTGAAGACCAGGTACGTGCAGGTCCAGGCGGGTCCGGCGGCCGCACCGTCTGCTGCTTCGACCTCCAAGACCGCCACCGCTTCGGCATCGACGGCCACGGCCGCGCCGACATCGGCTCCGACGGCAGCTCCAGCACCGCCGCCGCCACCGCCGGCAGTGGTCTCGACGCCGACCACCCAGCCGCCCGCCCCGCCGAGCTCGGGCTCGTGAGATACGGCAGCTTCCCTGGGATGGGAACGATCGTCGAGGTGTGGTCGGAGTGTGAGGAGCTCTTCGAGGTCTCGGTCGATTGGTTCTCCCGGTTCGAGCGCACCTGTAGCCGCTTCCTCGCCGACAGTGAGCTCAGCATCGTCAACCGTGCCGCCGGACCAACCGTGAGCCTGTCACCACTGCTGCTCGCTGCCATCGAGGCAGCCGACCACGCTCGCACGCTGACGGGTGGATTGGTCGACGCCGGTCTCGGCGGAGTGGTGTCGGCATGGGGGTACGACACGTCCTTCTCGGAGGTGATGGGCAGGGACAGGCCGCCCATCATCGATGGCGATTCGGTGTGGCGCGTCTGTGGTGGAGTCCTCGAGCGCTCCGCAGGCACGTTGATGGATCTCGGTGGGGTCGGAAAGGGCTGGGCGTGCGATGTCGCAGTCGAGTCGGGCTGGGCGAGGGTCGTGTCGGCCGGGGGCGACATCAGGTCGGCGGACCCTGCGACGCGAGTTCCTGTGCTCGATCCATGGGGGCACACGGTTGCAGACATCGCTCTGGGAGTGGGCGCGCTGGCCACCAGTTCGATCACCCGTCGCCGCTGGCCGGTCGGGTCCGGTGAGGCACATCACGTGATCGACCCGAGGACGCTCGCTCCTGCCCAGACGCCGGTCCTCTCGGCAACCGTCGTCGCAGAGACGGCCACCGCTGCCGAGGCCGGGGCGAAAGCGGTACTCATTCTCGGAGCCGATGGGCTCCAGTGGGCAGAGCGCCAGGACTGGATCGAAGCCGCTCTCGTGGTGTGGCACGACGGATCGGCGTTCGCGACGAACGGATTGGAGTTGGCGGTATGAGTGTCGAATGGATGTTGATCAGAGGGTCGGGGATGGTCGCGTTCGCCATGCTCGCCGGCTCGACGATCTGGGGGCTGCTGCTCACCACGAAGGTGTTGGGCTCCTGGGCGAAGGCCAAGCCCGTGGCGTGGTTCCACGAATCGCTCGCGGTCGGAGCGGTGCTCGCAACGCTCGTCCACATGTTCGCGCTCTCGATCCACGAGTACATCGATTTCACCTGGGGCGACATCCTCATTCCCGGGCAGGCCACGTGGCGGCCGATCGCCATCGTATACGTCCTGCTGTTCATCACTTTCCTGCTGACCGGAGGCAAGGCCTATTACCTGGCGCCGATGAATTCGGCGCTGCTGGCCGCAGGAGCTCTGTGGTTTGCCGGTCTCGGCATTGCCGGGCGGAGGGTAATGGCCGGAGCCGCCGCCTCCGGTGCAGCGATCGGAGTTCTCATCGCATTGCCCGTGCTGCCGCAAGGCACGTTTGAAGCGTTCGACGCCACCGGGGAGCTACGAGAGACCCTCGGCTGGCCCGAGATGGTCGAGCAGGTCGCTGCGGCTCACTCGCGACTATCGCCGGAGCAGCGCTCCGCCGCCGTGATCCT
>CBDTXZ010000212.1:0-5241 GCA_965364515.1 uncultured bacterium | reverse complement strand
CTCGATGGCTCAGGGTGTCTGGGACCCGAGAACCGACTGCCCTCCTCTGCGCCGAAGGGCGATCTCGGTGAGCACGAGGACAGAGGCCGCGACCATCACAGCAGCGGTCACCACTCCCTGGATCAGGTCGGTGGCTCCACCGGTGGCGACAGCCATGTTGTAGAGCGTGTGCCACAGCGCAACTGCCAGGATGCTCCGACCCGTGTGGTTGTACAGCCAGGTGAGGATCACGGCACCAGACGCCAGCCCGAGCGGGAACATGACCAGAGTCATCGGGTTGAACCCGGTGTAGGTGGAGAGAATGAAGAAGAACGGGGCGTGCCAGATCGCCCAGATCGCGGCGACGATCAAGGTCGCCGGGAGCGGATCGAATCTACGCTGAAGACGATCCTGCAGGAACCCGCGCCATCCGGTCTCCTCACCGAGCCCGTTCAGGACGAAGACCAGAAGAAAGGTCGACACCGTCCCGAGAGCGGGGAGACCGTTGAAGTCCGCGAAATCACCCCAGTCCGGAAGCTCCTGGCCTGCCATGTTCATGCCGACCAGCGTCACGCCTAGCACCACGGCGGGGCTGACGACGACCAACCACCACACCGGGGCAAAGCGCCAGTGACCCATCCTCCGAACGAGACCGGCGATACTTCTGCGACCGTCGATGAACCCGATCACCACGAGGGCTGCAAGAAGAGGAGCGACGAGAGAGGGGACATGCGTCGGCCACCCTCGACCCTGCTCCACGGTGTCGCCGGCGATCGCCAAAGGCACCGACCACCCCCACGCAATGACGTATGCCAGTGCCACGAACCAGAGCAGACCGACCTTCAGAGACTGTCCGGGCTCCTTGTGAACTGCTGTCGTGGGTGGTGCGACTGTCATCGCCGTACCTCCCTTCAATCGCGAACTTCGATGGACTCGGCGACCCGGAGGAGAACCTCGACGTCGAGATCGTCGGAGGCAACCCGAATCGCATCGCCGGTGGATCCGTCCCTCCATTCGACGCGACCCGCACTCGTCTCCGCCGGCGTCGCAGGGAGCGGGTCGTCGTTGACGTCCCGATCGAATCGCTGGATGCGCAGCGTCGTGCCGTCCGGACACTGGAAGCCTGCCCCGACGATCGTCCCTCGGCCGTCCCCGTCGAGCCCGGCTGGAGCACAGCCTGTGGGCATGTAGGCAACGGTCAGATCCAGGTGCGCATCGACATCGGCCATGTCCGATGGCCCTGGCTCCACCGGGACATCACATGCCGCCAGAAGCACTGCAACGACGAGGCCACATGTCACCGCCGGGAATCGGCGGGATACGCCCTTGCGAGTCGAGACGCTCACCTCTGTGATCGTCGCCTCGACTCCCTCGCCGGAGCAAGAGGCGGATGTCACGGAGGCGACGTTCACTCCGATCCATCGGCGGTCTGCTTCCGCAGGGCCTGACGAAAGGCTGACGGGTAGCGTTGCACGATGAATCCGACAGCGCGCAAGACACTCGAGGCAGTTGTGGCTACGGCATCTCTCGCCGTGCTCTCCTGGGCCGTCATCACCGTCGATCGATCCATCGTGATGTTCGCAGTGCTCTCCGTACTCATGGCCGGGCTGTTCGTAGCCTGCTACGTGGTCCCGAAGTCCATGGTGCGGATCATCTCGATGCCATACGCGTTCCGACTCCGAGAGAACTTCGGCCCACGGGCGTTGCGGATGCAGGTGACCACATATGCGAGTTTCCACACCACGCTCCTCGCCGATCTCACGCACACCGGCCTTCTCATCGACGCAGTCGCCTGGACGGCACTGATCACCGTCGTCTTGGGCCCTGCCGGATTCGTGCTGGTGGCACTGGTCGCCGGCTTGCAGATCTGGTCTTTCGACGACCCTCGCTTCGCCAGGGTCGCGATTCCCGCGTGGATCGCCGTGGGCGCAACGGCTGTCGTGGCCGTCGACAGGCTCGGCGATGCGCGTGCTGTTGCGGTGGCGGCAGCGGTCATCCTGGTCACTGCCGTTTGGCGGGTGGTCGGGCACGCCGGCGAGCCGATCCCGCCGGGAGTCTCAGGGACCTATGGATTCGTGCCATTGGAGGATCTCGGTGTTCGACCGACGATCGGGCTCTCCGCGCTCGTCGGGATCGTCGCCGAGGCAGCGTCGGGCATACCGTTCCGCCTGTTCCTCCCGTGGTTGTACGACACGTCGGTGAGACATCTCGGTCTCGAGTTCGACACTCCCCTCGACCGTGCACAGATTCGAGAGGAGCGGGAAGCGATCTTCGAATCCGGCTGGGGAGGCGCCCCCTCGACTCGTCATCTCCTCGACATCGACCGGGCGCCGCGGCGCGCCCCCACACGACCTTCGTCGTTGCCGCCGTTTCCCGCGGGATGGTATGCGGTTGCGTTCAGCGACGATCTGCAACCCGGCTCGCTCGAGTCGATGACGTTCTGCGGTAGGGAAATCGTCGTGTTCCGGACGACATCGGGTCGCGCAGTCGCCATGGCTGCACACTGCCCCCACCTCGGGGCACACCTCGGTGTGGGCGGGCAGGTGGAAGGCGAGACGGTGCGCTGTCCGTTCCATGGCTTCTGCTTCGACGAGACGGGCGCGTGTGTATCGACCGGGTACGGAACGGCGCCGCCGAAGTCACTTGCCGCCGAGATGTTCGAACTCAGGGAGGTCGACGGGATCATGCTCGTCTGGCACCACCCTTCGGACTCAGCGCCGACGTTCGAGGTGACGCCGTCCGCGTCCCTGCCGGCCCGGCGCATCCACACCATGCATGTGATCCGCGACCACCCGCAGGAAACGACGGAGAACAGCGTGGACCTGGGTCACTTCGCCCACATCCACGGTTACGGATCGGTCGAGATCATCGAACCGCTCTCCATCGATGGACCGTCTCTGCACATCGGGTACCGAGCCACCCGGCAGATGCCATGGTCACGCAGACCGATCGAGTTCGAGTTCCGACCGCAGGTCGACGGACTCGGTGTCTCGCGGGTGCAGGTGTCGGTTCCTTCGATGGACCTGAGAGCAGACCTCCACGTGTTGCCGACCCCGACTGACGGTGAGCACGTCGAATTGAGACTCGCCCTCGGTCTCCATCCGATCGCGCGGAAGCGAGCGTTGCATCCCTTGGCGGGACTCGTGCCTCGCTCGCTGCTGGAACGGCTCGTTGCCCGCTCGACGTTGAAGGCATTCGCCGGCGATGCCTCCGACGATTTCCCGGTCTGGGAGAACAAGGCCTACATCGAGCGGCCGAGGCTGGCGGTCGGTGACGGCCCGATCGGCCGATATCGAACCTGGGCTCGACAGTTCTACCCCGACACGGTCAGCCATCAGGAAGACGGACCGCACGTGTTCGTCGACCTCACCGCCGACGAAGAAGCTCCAGCCGACCGTGACCATGCGGCCCCCCTCGCGACCGGGCCGTCGGACAGTCCCGCTTCCGACGGCTGGCAATGAAGCCTTGGTCACAGAGACAGGCGACCGGGCTACCGATATGGAGCACGGATCCCTAGCGTCTGAGTCATGGATCTCGACCGCTTCGCCGACCTCGATCGCCGTATCACCGGGCTCTTCGCCGATCACGGCATCACACTGCTGCGGATCAGCATCGGGGTCGTGTTCTTCTGGTTCGGTGTGCTCAAGTTCTGGCCGGGCCTGAGCCCTGCCGACGGGTTGGCGCTCGACACCATCGACCGCCTCACGTTTGGCCTGCTGCCTCCGACGCTGGCACGGCTCGGCTTGGCCGTGCTCGAGACGGCAATCGGGCTGGGCCTCATCTTCGGAAAGGTCCTGCGCCTGACGTTGCTGATGTTGGCCGGCCAGATGCTCGGAACGGTCACGCCGCTCTTCCTGTTCCCGGAGCTCACCTGGACCGAGTTCATGGTTCCGACGCTCGAGGGTCAGTACATCCTGAAGAACGTCGTGCTCGCCACCGCCGGCATCGTGATCGGTGCGACGGTGCGCGGGGGCCGCCTCATCGACGAACCAGAGGCCATCGAGCTCACCGAACGGCACTGACGCGACGAGAACGCGTCTCCACACGAGTCGGCCGAGCTTTGCGACGAAAACAAGACGTGTCCGAGTCGGAAGATGAAGGAATCCGACCATGTGCTCTGGGCAGCGAGAGCCTCGACGCCGACGATCGTGGGAGGCGGAGGCATTCGCTCCGGCCTCGAAAGGAGTCCCACATGCGCCAGTTCGTATCGTCCGTGTTCGTGGTCGGCGGTGCCTCATGATCGGCTTCGGATATCGAAAGGGCATGAGAGCAGCGCGTTCCCGGCTCGAATCGCTCGACCGGAAGAACTTCCACGCTGGTGCCGGGAACGTCGACTTCATCGATGCCGGCGCCGGACCGTGTCTGTTGGTGAGCCACGGCATCTTCCACGGTTCCGACGGAGGTCAGCGATCTGCAGGCGACATGACGTCCGGCTTGCGGGTGGTGGCACCGTCGCGTTTCGGCTACCTCGGCTCCACGATGCCACCGAAACCAACGGGAGCGGCTCAAGCGGATGTGTTCGTCGAGATCCTCGATCACCTCGAAATCGACCAGGCCGATGTGGTGGGGATCTCGGCAGGAACCAGTGCCGCCGTCCAGCTTGCGCTCCGTCACCCTGCGCGCGTAAAACACCTCGTGATCAGTTCCGGGAACTGGCCCGGCAGCCCAACGTCCAAGGCACCGCCCGGATGGGCGAAGCTGTTCTACAACGATCCGACGATGTGGCTGCTCAGGTCGACAGCGCCGCCGATGATCCGCGGGCTGATGGGCGTGCCAAAGGGATTCCCGAAGACCGATGAGCAGGCCGCCTTCGTCTCCGAGATGGTCGACAGCATCTTCCCGCTCGCGCCTCGCGTGAAGGGAGCGATCTTCGACGCATTCGCTTCGAACCCAGAGATCAACGGGTACCCGCTCGAGGACATCGGCGTGCCGACGCTCATCATCCACTCGGTGGACGATCCGCTGGCTTCGTACGAGGCCGCCCGCGAGGCAACGGACCGGATTCCCGCCGCCACGCTCGTCACGTTGGCGTCTGGAGGGCACCTGGGGCTCGGCCAAACTGGAACGGTCCGCACCGCCATCGCCGACTTCCTCGAGACGACGAGCGTTCGCTGACCGCTGCTTCAGCTCAATCGTGAGTGGCCGGGGGCCTCGGTTCCAGTCATCTGTTCCTTCGCAGGAGGGGCGACCCAGCGAAGGGTCGCCGCTTTTCGCCGGAATCAGTATTTGCCTTTGATCACGAAGAACGACCCGCGAATCGTG
>CBDTXZ010000211.1:0-5247 GCA_965364515.1 uncultured bacterium | reverse complement strand
AGGATCTTGTCGAGGATCTCGATGTTGACCGGGCAGATCTCGTCACAGGCGCGACACGTGGTGCATGCCCAGACCTCTTCGGGCTGGACACGCTGGAAGACAGACTCTCCGTCGATGACGATTCCCGGCTCCATGCCGACCGGCGGTGAGACGACCGGGCTGCCGCTCGAGGTCATCACCTGTCCGGTCTTGAGCACCATCTCACGAGGATCGAGGGGCTTGCCGGTGATGTTGGCCGGGCACACGGACGTGCACCGACCACAGACCGTGCACGCGTCGGTGTCGAAGAGTTGTTTCCAACTGAACTCAGAGACGGTGGAGGCACCGATGACGTCGATGTCCTCGGCCTCGAGCAGGTTCGGCATCTGCTTCATCGCCCCCTTGGGCCGGTCCTTCGGCGACAGGAACATGTTGGCGGGGGACGTCACCATGTGACGGAGCTTGGTCGTCGGCAACACGATGAGGAAAGCTGCGAAGGAGACGGCATGCGCCACCCAGAAGCCCTGATGCCATCCCGCAGATGTGGCCTCGGGGACCAGGAACGACAGTGGGTATCCGACGAACGACCAGACCTCGAAGTCCGGCTGCCCCATCACTCGGATGCGAGCCGCCTCGGTCGCGAGGCCTGTGACGCCGATGATGGCCAGTGTCGCGAGGACCCACGCATCCTCGTGCCTCGTCTTCGAGCGAAGCCGCCACGGTCGCTGGACGTAGCGCCGGGCAAAGGCCCATCCGAGTCCGCCGAGATAGACGAGAGAGGCTGCATCGAGGACCGCGGAGTAGCCCAGATAGAAATCACCCTGGAGGAACTTCAGATTGGATGGCAGGAGGTTGTCGATCTCGAGGGTGACGGTTCCGACGAAGAGCACGATGAAGCCGAAGTAGACCATCGAGTGCATGAGTCCGGCCTGGCGGTCTCGAAGGAGCGTCCTCATGCTCACGCCGCGCTCGAATGCCTTGTAGCGCTCCAACCAGCGCCCCGTTCGACGCTCGGATTGCCCCCTCGACCAGTTCTTGGCCCGGAGCGAGAACAGGTAGAAGGTGATCCCGACCGTGACGCCGGTGGTGATGTAGAAGGCCGCCTTGACGAAACCGGGGATGTTCCCGAACACCTCGCGGCCCACCTCGGGCACGAACTTGGCACTGATCGACCCGAGCGGCCACGCGGCCATGATTGCCAGTGCCGAAACCACACCCAGTGCCAGCAGGATCTGGCTGGGGCTCGGTCGACGGAAACCGCCCTCCGCTGCCTCGGTGTTCTCGTCTGTCTCGGGGCGTTCGGCGGTCGCTGTCATGGCGGGAAAGTGTACGTCGCGGCTCCGCTGAGACCCAAGAACTTGAGCAAAAGTTCAAACACCCGGTTGGCGCCGTGCGTTGCCAGAATCGGAGGCGTGTTCGACCGTCTTCTCGCCCATCCAGATGTCTCCGAACAGATGAGACTCGGCTCGAGAGTCGGCGTCATGGCCTTGCACGGGGGACTGGAGAAACGAACCGCATCGATCGCGCACGCGATCTCGGAGAGGACCGGAGCCTCCCTCTACGTGGTGAGTCAGAGCGAGCGGCTTGGCTGGCACGTCCCCTCCGTCCGGTATGACCCGGCGTTCAGCGAGCGCCTCGCCGGCTTCCTCGGCCACGTGGACGTGGCCGTGTCCCTGCACGGCTTCGGTCGGCGGCATCTGAAGCGAACCGTGCTCGTCGGTGGAGCTTCGAGCGGGTTGGCCATCGACATGGCCGAGCGGCTACGGACCGGAACGGCGCTCAACGTGGTGACCGGTGACGCGATCCCCCGAGGGCTGAGAGGCGCACATCCGGCGAATCCCGTGAATCTCCCGGCCGGCGGAGGAGTGCAGTTGGAGCTGTCGCACAGTTGCCGGCACACCCCGCACGTGGAGCCACTGATCGACGCCGTCAGCGGCTTCGTGACGTCCCGACGGGGCGGCTGAGTCGGCTCAGTCCAATCCGAGAGCCGCCTTGAGACGACCGACGTGCCCCTTGGCCCGGATGTTGCGGAACTCCCGGAGGATCGTCCCGTCGGCATCGATGACGAAGGTCGACCTGATCAGCCCCTCGTATTCACGGCCGTAGTTCTTCTTCATCCCCCATGCGCCGAACGCAGACGCAACGACGTGGTTGGGATCCGACAGCAGCGTGAACGGCAGGTCGTGCTTCTGCCTGAACGCTTCGTTGCGCTCTGGGGCATCCGGACTGATGCCCACGATTCGATAACCCGCTTCGGTGAAGGCCGAATAGTCGTCCCTGAAATCGCATGCCTCACCGGTGCAACCCGGAGTCATGGCCGCCGGGTAGAAGAAGACGATCAGCTTGGCGCCCAACAGGTCCTTCAGCGAGACGGAGGCTCCTTCGGAGTCGGTGAGCGTGAACCCCGGTGCCTGCTGCATCACTTCCGCCCCACCAGTGCGCGCGCGAAGAACGTCAGATTCGCGGGTCGTTCGGCAAGACGACGCGTGAGATACGCATACCACTCCGACCCGAACGGCACGTAGATCCGGACGGGATGGCCGTTCGTGACCAGCTCTGCCTGGAGCACTGGCCTGACGCCGTAGAGCATCTGTATCTCCCAGGGCCCGGTTCGCCGCTCGGCGAGTTTGAGGGTGAGGTCTATGAGCCGGCCGTCGTGGGTTGCCACCGCAGGCTTGATGCCGTCGGCGCCCATCATCCGCTCGAGCAGCCGTGCGAAGGCTGCATCGACGTCGTCGTCTGTTTGGAAGGCGATCGAAGCCGGTTCGACGTATGCGCCCTTGCAGAGCCGGATGTGACCGCCGAGCGGGATCAGCCGCTCCAGGTCCTCCGGCGTGCGATGGAGATAGGCCTGGAGGCACAGCCCGAGGTTGCCGTGCTCCTTCTGGGCACTCTCGTAGACGTCGACGGTCGCGTCTGTGAACTCGGAAGCTTCCATGTCGACCGTGACCGTCGACCCGATCTGACCGGCGCGGACGGCGAGACGATCGAGACTCTCGGCTGCCAACCCACGATCGAAGGCCAGACCCAACTGGGTCAGCTTGATCGAGATGTTGCCGTCGATGCCGGCCGCCTCGATCCGATCGATCGAGGCGACGTACTCGTCGGTCGCCGAAAGCGCCGAAGCACGATCGTGGACCTCCTCACCCAACAGGTCCAGCGAGACAGCGAGCCCTCTTCCGTTCAGTTCGGAAGCAGTCGCCGTGGCACTGTCGAGGTCATCGCCCGCAACGAACCGTTCTGCCACGAGCCGGCCCGGAGCCGTCTCGGTCACCGTCCTGGCCACGAGGGGGTGCTGCGTCGCAGCGAGGACGACTCTGGAGAAGAGGCTCATGCGGCCAACTTACACATCCCGATGCCCGACGTCAGTCCTCAGATCCGAGTTCGCGTGAACGTTTCGCCGCAGCCCGAACCGCGTCCTCGACCAGCGCCCGAAACCCCCGCTCCTCCAGCACGTGCACGGCAGCGGCAGTCGTACCGCCGGGGGATGTCACCTGCCCGCGGAGTCCTGGCGCACCGACACCCGTCTCGGTGAGGAGATGCCCGGCACCTCGGATCGTCTGATGCACGAAGGCCTCTGCCACTCGACGTGACATGCCCTCCCGAATGGCCGCTTCGATGAGCGCCTCGGCGAGCAAGAACACATACGCCGGACCCGTTCCCGATACGGCAGTGACTGCGTCGAGGACGGCCTCATCGAGCACCTCGACGAGACCCACCGCTTCGAGCACCGAAATCGCGAGATCGAGTTGGTCGTCTGCGGTGTGATGACCCACGGCGACTCCGGCGACGCCCTCTCCCACGATCGAGGGCGTGTTCGGCATCGACCGCACGACTGCGCGATCGACGAGGATGGATTCGATGGAGTCGAGCGTCACGCCTGCGGCGACCGACACCACGACTGCGTCACGGTCGAGATGGGGCTCGATCGCCGCCAGTACGCCCGGAACGTCCTTGGGCTTGACGGCGACCACAACAACGCGGGCGCCGGGGATGGCCGCAGCGGGATCGATACCGGCGGCGATCCCGAGAGAGTCGGACAGCTCGGCGGCGCGGTCGGACCGTCGAACCAGCGCCGAGACCGTGTCGACCCCCCACCCGTTGGCGAGCAGGCCCCGCACGATGGCCTCTCCCATGGCTCCGACCCCGACGACTGCGACCTTCTCCGACATGGCGATAGAGCGTAGACCGGCCTGCTGTGATGATGAGTCGGCGATTCGTCAGCGCTCAGCTGAACCGTGCCCGCATCAACTCGATGATCGTGGCGACCGCCCCGATCCGCATTCCGCCGGGAATGATGATGTCGGCATGCTTCTTGGAAGGCTCGACGAACTCGAGGTGCATCGGCCGAACGGTCGCGAGGTACTGACGGAGCACCGAGTCCGCCGTCCTCCCGCGTTCGGTGATGTCGCGCTCGAGCCTTCGAGCGAGCCGCAGGTCGGCGTCGGTGTCGACGAAGACCTTGAGGTCCATGTGATCGCGGAGTGCCGGCTCGGCGAGCACGAGGATCCCCTCGATCACGACGACCGGTGCTGGGGCGATCGCAATCGTCTTGTCCGACCTGATGTGGTTGGTGAAGTCGTAGGTCGGCTTGTCGATCGGCTGGCCGTCTCTGAGCATCTGGAGGTGCTTGGCCAGCAGGTCGGTTTCGAGCGAATCGGGGTGGTCGTAGTTGAGAAGCGCACGCTGTTCGAGGGTCAACTCGGGCCGATGCCGGTAGTAGTCGTCGTGACGGATGAAGGTGACGCCGTCGATGGCGTCTGCCAGTGCTTCGGCGATCGTGGTCTTGCCGGAGCCAGAGCCCCCGGCGATACCGATGACGAGCGGCGAGGCGTTCGCCCAGACGGACGGATCGAAGTGCGGCGGTGGAGGCAAAGCCATCGACCTCAGGCTACGCCGCCTGGACCGCCGGCTGCGGGCTCCCGATCAGTCGTCGGACTCGGCTGCTGCCGCCTGGCGAATCCTGGCACCCAGATCACCGAGCATCCCGTTGGTGAGGGGCGACTTCGGCTCTGAGACGAGCGAACGCACGGTGCGCCGGAGCGACTCGTCCTCACCCTGGGCGAGATTCGGCTCGGATGAACCCCCATCGCCTGCGGCTTCCGACAAGAGCGAACCCTCGTCGTCCGACGACTCGTGTTCCGCTGCGCCGGTCGCGGCACGGATCGCGGCAGAGAGCGATGTGACTCCCGATGCAGGCGGCGGCTCCAACGGAGCCGGCGCAGGGTCCTCGATCGGATCGACGACGATGTCCCGCTCGGGGGCGTC
>CBDTXZ010000210.1:0-5280 GCA_965364515.1 uncultured bacterium | reverse complement strand
GTTCTCACCCGCAAGGCGGGAGAGTCGATCGTCATCGGCAATGAAGTCGTCATCACCGTTCTCGAGGTGCGCGGCGGGCAGATTCGCCTGGGTGTCGACGCTCCCCGCAGCCTCGCTGTCCATCGTGCCGAGATCTATCAGCGTGTGTTGGAGGAGAACCGGGCCGCCTCGATGGATGCTTCCGATGATGATGTCCCCGACATCCTCAGCTCGACGGTCTCCAGCATCACGCTCCGCAACCCCGACGCGTAGGTCGGTTCTCGCCCCTTCTTGGACGCCGGTGTCCTGAGGAGGACTTCTTCGCTCAGCCGTTGTTCGGTGTTGAGGGCCCAGGCGAATCGATGTCTGACTTCGTGACGAGTGGTTGCGCGTGCAGCGCCTGCTCCTGGTCCGACCACCGCCTCGGGACTGGAGGTTTCGAGGTGACTACTGGCGGAATAGTCATCAAGAGGATTCGCCGCACCGCCGAATACCGGTGTGAGAGTACGACGCGCGCCGCATCGGCGCCCAAGATGATCATCAAGGAACGAACATGTCTCAGTTGACACATGAGGAGCAGAACGCCCTCGTCATCGAGACACTCGATCTGGTCGGTCACATCGTCGCCGAGGTCTCGGCACGCTATCCGCGCCACGTCGACCGAGGCGAGCTCTGGAACGCCGGATCTCTCGGTCTGGTCGAGGCGAGCCGTAGATTCGACCCGGACTCGGGCATTCCGTTCGCCAGGTACGCCGCCATCCGGATTCGCGGTGCCATCATCGACTCGACCCGCACCCGTGACTGGGCGAGCCGGTCGGTCCGCAGGAATCAGCGTGCGATCAACGAGGCTCGAGCGGGCGTCGAGGAGAAGCTCGGTCGTTCTGCTTCGAATCGCGAGATCGCCGAGTTCCTCGAGATCTCCGAGGAGGAGCTGGTCAAGCGCCAGGCGAAGGCGAGCGCTTCGACTCTCCTGCATCTCGATCAGCCGACCGAGGAGCAGGACACCACACTTGCAGACACCGTCGTCGAGAGCTCCCATGAACTGCAGCCCGACGCCTCTCTGGAACAGCGTGAGCTGCGCGGGACCCTCATCGATTCGGTGAAGCATCTCCCTCCGGTCCAGGCGGAAGTCGTGTCGCGCTCCTACCTCAAGGGGGAGTTGCTCCAGGACATCGCTGCGGAGATGGGTCTCACCGAGGCACGGGCAAGCCAGATCCGCTCTGAGGCGCTGATGTCGATACGGGCGTTCTTCTCCACCCAGTACGACGGGGTGGACGAGACGCCGGACAACGCCCCCGGGAAGCGGGCGCGGGCGGCGTACCTGGCGCGCATGTCAGAGCAGTCGATGTGGAGAACGCGTCTCGAGTCCGAACCCGAGTATCACGCAATCACCGAGAGCGGCGCCTCGATCTCGACCTGAAGGGTCTCGGCGCGTGGCCGGCCACCGGCTCTGCACTTAAGACCCGTCTCGAGCGGCCGACTGGGACCGGGATGAACCCTCGGAGAAGGAAGTCCGCACTGTGGACGGCGTCGATGGCTGCCGAACCGGACAGCTACGAGGTGGCTTCGCGCCTCAGCACCATCCCTGATACGGCCGTCGCCGTCATCCGGTACGCCAATTCCGCCTACGTCGGTGCCGTCCATCCCGTGGAAACGATCCTCGAGGCCGTGGTGAGGGTCGGATGCAGAACCGTCGGCGCCCTGGCGATGGCTTCGCTGAACAAGGATCTCGTCGACACGTGGGGGGCGCCCGAACTCTGGGAGCAGTCGCTCATCGTCGGCAGGGCCGCCAAGATGATCGCCAACCTCCGTGGCGCTGACCGCAACGAGGCCGAGATCCTGTTCGTCGCCGGTCTCTTCAGCGGCTTGGGTCTCGCGAGTCTGACGGTTCAGGACGACGGGTACCTCGGCTGGCGTCGTCAGCAGTGGCAGCGGGGACTCACCGACGCCCAGTTGCTCGAAAAGGAGTCGCTCATCTACGGGGAACGTCACGATCGACTGGCGACCAGGCTGCTCGAAGAGTTGAATCTCCCCCCGAAGATCTCCGGCCCGATTGCCGCCCATCATGATCCGAAAACGCTCGAGGACGAGATCATCCGGACGGCGATCGCTGCGCTGCCGAGCGACATGGCGGCTCGGTGTGTCGACGTGCCGTTCGCACGTGCCATGCAGATGATCGGTCTCGGCGAGCATGCCCAGTTCGTGGAGACCGAAGCCATGCTGTTCGCCGAGAACACCAGCGACGCCTTCGGGAAGAAGGCCCCCTCCGCCTCCGAGCGCTTCAGCCTCACCTGAGCGCTCCATGCGCTCACGAGCCGTGGAGTGTGGGCCGTGGCTCCGAGGGGCCTGAGTCACTCGCGGTATGATCCGATCGCATGCCCGCCCAACCGTCGGGAACCATCACGTTCCTCTTCACCGACATCGAAGGCAGTACGCGCCTGTGGGAGCAGCACGAAGAGGCAATGCGCGATGTGCTCGCCAAACATGACGCCGTTCTCCGACGTCGAATCGCGGACCACGACGGCTACGTCTTCACCACCGCCGGAGACGCCTTCTCTGCCGCATTCGCCGACCCGTCGGACGCAGTCGAAGCAGCTCTTGAAGCGCAGCGGGAGTTCGCTTCGGAGCAATGGGCGGTCGGCCCAGTCCGCGTACGTATGGCGCTCCACACGGGAGTCGCCCACGAGCGTGACGGCGACTACTTCGGACCGACGCTGAATCGTTCCGCTCGCATTCTCTCGTCGGGTCACGGCGGACAGATCCTCCTCAGCCAGACGGTCTGTGACCTCGTTTCATCGGTACTGCCGGCCCAGGCGGAACTCAGGGATCTCGGCCTGCATCGATTGAAGGACCTGGGAGCTCCCGAGCGACTACGTCAGCTCACCCATCCAGACCTGGTATCTGACTTCCCGGAACTTCGCACGCTCGACACCCACCTCAACAACCTTCCACATCAACCGAGCTCGTTCGTCGGGCGCCGCGAGGAACTCGCCGAGATCGTCGAGCGAGTGGGAGGAAGCCGGTTGGTGACTCTCACCGGTGTCGGCGGATCAGGCAAGACACGGCTGGCCCTCCAGACAGCTGCCGAGGTCACCGACCGCTTCGCCGACGGGGTGTGGCTGGTCGAGTTGGCCCGCCTCACCGAGCCGGAGCGACTCCCACAGTCGATCGTCGATCAGCTGGAACTGGCTCTCGGTCAAGAAGGCCTAGTCGGAGCCGAGGGCCGAACCGAGCTCCAGATCGTCCGCAGCCACTTCGCCAGAAAGGCGGCGCTGCTTGTTCTCGACAACTGCGAGCACCTCATCGGCGCCGCAGCAGAGGTCGTCGATGAGCTCTTGCGGACGTGCCCTGATCTGCAGATTCTGACCACCTCGCGCGAGGGACTGGGTGTCCGCGGCGAATACCTCATCCAGGTTCCGTCCATGCGGCTCCCGCAGGTGGGCGTGGATCAGGACGAGAGCGCATACACCGACGCGGTCGAACTGTTCGCTGAGCGCGCCGCTGCGGCCAACTCGAAGTTCATACTCGACGATCACACGTTGCCTGCGGTGGCGGAGATCTGCCGCCGGCTCGATGGCATGCCACTTGCGCTCGAGCTGGCGGCCGCTCGTACGCGGATGCTCACCGTGGAACAAGTCGCCGAGCGGCTCAGCGACGCCTTTCGACTGCTCACGGGAGGCAGCCGAACCGCACTCCCCAGGCAACAGACGCTGCTGGCTGCGATCGACTGGTCATATCAGTTGCTCACCGAAGCCGAACAGAGCCTGTTCGCCCGTTTGGCCGTGTTCCGGTCGGGCTTCGCGCTCGAAGCCGTCGAGGCGGTCGTCTCCGGAGATGGCGTGGACGGCTTCGAGGTGTTCGATCTGCTTGCGTCTCTCGTGGACAAGTCGATGGTCACGGGAGGAGCCGACACGGGGAGGTTCGGCATGCTCGAAACCCTCCGTCAGTTCTCGCTCGGCAAGCTCCGCGAATCGGGAGAGTCCGACCGCTGGAGGCAGCGTCACGCGGAGTACTTCGCCACGCTCGCCGACGACGCCTACGACGGGACGCGGGGAGCTGACCAGATCGCCTGGTTTCGGACGATCCAAGCGGACCGGGACAACTTCGACGCTGCGCTCACCTGGGCCGTCGAGGATGGCCATGTGCGGACGGCTGCCCGCATCGCGAATGGACTCTGGTGGTTCTGGGCACACCACGGGCAGGCCGAGCCCGGGACCTGGGCGATGGATCGGATCGTGGTGGACCTCGAGACGCTGGAACCTGAGCTGCAGGTGAGGGTCCTCGCAGGTCGAACTCTCCTGGATGCCACGGTCAACGCAACCGACCGCAGGATCGGTGATGCCCGACGCGCTCTCGAGATCGCCGAGACCATCGAATCGAGCCGCCTGAAGGGCCTCTCGTCATATGCGATCGCAATCGCTCATCAGCAGGCCAGCTCGTATCAGGCGGCATTGGAGCACCACCAAGCGGCCTACGAGGCGTTTCGTGATGCCGGTGACGAATGGGGGATGGGATGGACGAGTCTGAATCCCGCTTACATCCACCGGATGCGAGCCGCCGCCGATGCGGCCCGTCCGTGGCTGGAGCAGGCTGAACACCACTATCGCGCCGCAGGAAGTCGGGTCGGGCTCGGGTGGACGCTCATCGTCCTGGGCGTGGTTCGTCGTTACGGAGGCGACTTCGAGGGATCGATCGCGGCTCACCGCCAGGCAGCCGAGATCTTCGCCGAACTCGGCATCGAACGATTGAGGGCGTTCAACCTCATCCTCGAGGTCATCTCGCTCGATCACGCCGACCGCACCGGGGAGGCGCTCGTACCGTTGGGTGAGGCGATGCAGATCCATCGCAGTCTCGGGGAGCTGCCGGTCGAGTCGGCCGCGATCGGATCGATGGTGCACCGCCATCTGGGCAATCTGCGAGCAGCGCACGGCTTCCTGACCCGAACGCGAGGCCAACTCGTCGATGCGAGCCCAAGCGAACTCGCGGTTCTTGCCGAGGAGATCGCAGACCTCGGCGTGCAACTCGGCCTGTTCGAGGGCCCAGCACACCTGATCGGCTATGCGGTTGCCGAGCGTGGCCGAGTCGACCGTCCGATCCCGGCGCAGTTCCAGCCGGAGCGTGATCGCACCAGAGAGGCGATCCGTGGCAACGTGGATGCAGAACCGATCTGGGAGTCGTGGGCGGACCGATCCAAAGACGAGGCGACTGCCCTCATGGGGGAGGTTCTCGACGGGATCGGTCGAGCACTCGGTCTGGATCGAGGGTCCGAGGCCGATGGCGAGAACGCGTCGGTCGACCGGG
>CBDTXZ010000209.1:0-5296 GCA_965364515.1 uncultured bacterium | reverse complement strand
TGCGGTTCGGGCAAGAAGTACAAGCGCTGCCACGGGGCGAATTAGCCGGCTCGTTCCTCCGCAGCATGGTCGGTTGTCGGGTACGCGGTGTCAGCCGCGGCGATGCCGAAAGCCTCTGGCCGAGACCGGCCGACCTGAGCGACATCACCGGTCCTCTGTCATCGGTGAACTGCGAACCGCCTCCCCGAACTACCGTTCTCATCACATGACGAACATCCAAACGACCCACGACATCGAGGAACTTCGCAACCGCCTGCTCGAAGCCAGGAGGTTCCTTTGACTTGGATCAGAAGGAGACCGAGCTCGCCGAGCTGAGGGAGGACGCGAGCCGACCAGATCTGTGGGACGACCCCGACGAGGGGCGTCGCGTGAGCGAGAAGCTCAACCGCTACGAGACGCTCTTCGACCTGGTCGAAGAGCTCGAGCGCGGGCTGTCGGACGCCGAGATCCTGCTCGAGTTCGGAGACGACGACTCCCGTGCCGAGGCGCAGCGCGAGATGGACGGGGTTGCCGGGCAACTCGCTCGTCTCGAACTCGAATCCCTGTTCTTCGGTGAATACGACGACTACCCGGCCATCGTCACCGTCTACGCCGGCGCCGGCGGTGTCGACGCCCAGGACTGGGCGGAGATGCTGCTCCGGATGTACGAGCGATACCTGACGGGGCAAGGCTTCACGGTGACCGTCGAGGAGTGGTCCGAGGGGGAGGAGGCCGGGATCAAGTCGGCCACCATCTCGGTGAAGGGTGACCATGCCCACGGGATCATGGAGGCCGAGCGCGGCACGCACCGGCTCGTCCGGATCTCGCCGTTCGATTCCAACGCGAGACGTCACACCGCATTTGCGGGAGTCGATGTCGTGCCCGAGATCGGTGACGAGATCGAGATCGACATCAAGGACGACGAACTCAGGATCGACACCTACCGATCGCAGGGCGCCGGAGGGCAGCACGTCAACACCACCGACTCGGCGGTCCGTATCACGCACCTTCCGACCGGGATCGTGGCGTCGTGTCAGAACGAACGCTCACAGCTGCAGAACAAGGCCCGGGCCATGACCCAGCTCAAGGCCAAGCTCGCCGAGCGAGCCCGCCAGGAGCAGGCGGCCGAACTGGCCGAGATCCGTGGTGAGACCACATCCGCCGCCTGGGGGAGTCAGATCCGTTCCTACGTGCTCCAGCCATATCAGATGGTGAAGGACCTTCGAACCGGTCTGGAGATCGGAAACATCGGGGCCGTTCTCGACGGCGACATGGGCGACCTCACCGAGTCCTACCTCCGCTGGCGCCGAGCCCAACACGAGCAGTCGGCGTAGCCGACTTCGTGGCGGTGCTGCGGGGAGGCTTCACAGCGAGCGGTGTTCCCCTGAAGGAGTTCTTGTTGGGAGCGGCGTCCGCAGATCAACTGCTGCGCACCGGAATCACCCGGCTGGGCGGCGACTGACAAGAACGACGGTCGGGGCCGGCGAACGCGGCGGCAGCACTCGTCGGGGAGGGCGATCGACCATTCCGTGTTCTTGTGACAGTGTGAACACGAAGGTTCTGTGCTCGCCACGGCCAACTTGGGGTGGTCGCTGTCACAAGAACGTGGGCATCCACGCGAGCCCGCCCTCGCGTTCCCGTTCACCAGCACGTCAGCCGCTCCGAGTGATACAGGAATACCCAAGGGCCAGTGGTACCATCACCACTCACTTTTCGCGTTCTGTGGTGAGGGCGCGCTCAGAACACTCCTCCGGGGGAACCGAGGCTTTTCCATGATTCGTTTGCAAGACGTCACCAAGGTGTACGAGGGCGGGACGGTCGCAGCGCGCGATGTCAACCTCGACATCCAGCGTGGCGAATTCGTCTTTCTCGTCGGCCCTTCGGGCTCGGGGAAGTCGACCCTGATCAGGCTGATGCTGCGTCAGGAACCGATCACCCGCGGCACGATCTGGGTGGCCGGCAAAGACATCACCGCCCTCCCGAACTGGAAGGTCCCGTACCTTCGTCGGTCGATCGGAACCGTCTTCCAAGACTTCAAGCTGCTGCCGAACAAGACGGTGGCCGAGAACATCGCGTTCACCCTGGAGGTGCTCGGGCGCCCGAGATCGGTGGTCAAACCCCAGGTCGAGCAGGTCCTGGATCTCGTCGGGCTCGACGGGAAAGCCGACCGTTATCCCCGCCAACTCTCCGGCGGGGAACAGCAGCGTGTGTCGGTTGCGAGAGCCTTCGTCAACCGCCCACCGATCCTGTTGGCCGACGAGCCGACCGGAAACCTCGATCCTGCGACATCGGTCGGGATCATGAAGCTGCTCGACAGGATCAACCGAACCGGCACCACGATCGTCATGGCGACCCACGACCACGCCATCGTCGACGCCATGCAACGCCGCGTCGTCGCCGTCGAGAACGGCTCGGTGATTCGTGACGACGCCACCGGTCGGTACGAGACGACGATGCAACAGGTGATCGATGCGGGTTCGACGTTGATCCCCGGAGATCAGCCGACCGGTGCGCCGCCACAGGCCTCGCCCGAAGAGGCGGAACTCACCGAGCAGGCGATCGGGTCCGAGAGTCGAGCGAACGAAGAGATCGGAAGCGAGCAGGAATGAGTCGCATCGCCTTCCTCATGCGAGAGGCGCTCGTCAACCTTCGACGAAACGCTCTCGTCGTCGTCGGAGCGATCCTCGCCGTGTTCATTTCGCTCTCACTCGCATTCGGTGCCTTGGTACTGAACGAGTTGGTACAGCGCAACACACTCACGTGGCAGGACGGCACCCACGTCATCGCATGGCTCAAGGATGCCGATCAGGGCGGGCTCGAGACAGCAGGCCAGCTGGCGCTCATGGACGAGATCCAGGCATGGGAGCAAGTCGAGACCACACGCTACGTCGACAAACTGGCGGCCTTCGAGGAATTCGAGTTGCTGTTCGGCGAGCGGCGGCCGGAACTCGTTCAGGAGATCAACCCGAATGCGTTGCCGACCTCCATCCGCATCGAGCTCACCGACATCGACCTCTATCGCGATGTCGTCTTCCGTCTCAAGGAGAATCCGGCAGTACTCAACGTGACGTCCGCCGGTGAGCAGATCGAGCAGCTCTCGTCACTCAGCACCGTGCTCAACGTCCTCGGCCTCGGTCTGGCCGTCCTGTTGGGGATCTCTGCGGTGATCCTCATCGCCAACACCATCCGGATGGCGATCTACGCCAGGCGGGACGAGGTCTCGATCATGAAACTGGTCGGGGCGTCCAACTGGTTCATCCGCGTCCCCTTTGTGCTCGAAGGGATGATCGAGGGAATCCTCGGCGCCGGTCTGGCGGTGTTGACCGTCTGGATCGCATCCCAGAACCTCGTGTCTGTGGGTGAGGCGATCCCCTTGCTCACCCTCGACATCCCGACGGAGTTCTTCATCCGCTGGGGAGTTCTCTTCATCGGTTTCGGTGCGCTCGCAGGGATCATCGGGTCGGTCGTGGGTCTGAGTCGCTATCTGCGTGAGGCCGACGGCAGTGGAGCATCGGTGACCGCCTGATGCGACGCATCGCCCTCCTGGCCACGTTCACGCTGTTCGTCGGCGTGATCTCCGGCACGGCGGGTGCTCACGATCCTTCTTCGGAGCTCGACGAGGTACGTGACCAGCTCGACCAGCTGGCGTCGCAGATCGACAATTCCAGAGCGGAGAGCCGGGCCGTCGGCGAACGACTCAACAGCGCCCAAGCTGAGCTCTCCGCCGTGCAGGAGGAATTGACCGCAGCGCAGGGAAGGGTGGATGCCCTGACCGCCCAGATCGAGGGGGAAGAGCTCCACCTGGCGAACGTCAACGCCCAGTTGGAGATCATCCAACAGAATCTCGTCGAGACCACCGTCGAGCTGCAGAACACCCTCGACGCCCTGGAGGTCCAGGTGGTCGAGCTCTACATGAATGCGACCGCTTCGGTCACGACCATGCTTCTGGGCTTCGACACCGCTGCGGAGGCATCGGTTGGTCTGGTCTATGTCGAAGAGGTGACCGGCCAGAGCGAGGATCTGCTCGACACCTTCGAATTCTTGAAGATCGAGGAAGAACGACAGCAGGGTCTCGCACTCGATCGCCAGGCCGAGGTCGAAGAGATCCTCACTGGGCTCGAGAGCGAACGGCTCGTGCTCGAAGGAGAGGTCGCCGAAGTCGAGGAGCTGCGGCTCGAAGCCGAGGCGAACCTGGCGACCGTCAGGGGCCTTCTCGACCAGATCAGTCGTGACATCCAGGCTGCCGAGTCTCAGCACGCCTCGCTCGAGGAGGATGCCGAACGGCTCGAGGCCGAGCTCGCTGCGCTCCAGGAGCAGGGGGGGACGAACCCTGGCGTCTTGGGTTGGCCCGTGAACGGACGGGTGAGCTCCCCGTACGGCTACCGGATCCATCCGATCTTTGGGACCAGGAAGCTGCACACCGGGATCGACATCGCTGCGAGCTCGGGAACCCCCATCGCCGCAGCCGGCTCGGGTCGTGTGATCCTCGCCCAGACGTATGGCGGGTACGGCCGGGCTGTCGTGATCGACCATGGCGGGGGATTGGCGACCCTCTACGCACACCAGTCGAGCATGGCGGTATCGGTCGGCGAACGGGTCGAACGCGGGGAAACGATTGGCTACGTCGGGTGCTCGGGCAGTTGCACCGGCCCCCATCTGCATTTCGAGACTCGTGAGAACGGTGCCAGGGTGGACCCGATGAAGTATCTGAACGGATGAGCGAGAAGACGGTCGCCACCAACCGCAAGGCACGCCACGACTACGAGATCATCGACACCTACGAGGCCGGCATCGTCCTCCAGGGGTCGGAGGTCAAGAGCCTGCGCGCAGGCAAGGTCACGATCAAGGACTCGTTCGCGCATGTCGCCAATGGCGAAGCCTTCCTGATCGGGCTGTACATCGCGCCGCACGCCTTCTCACGTCAGGGCGGTCACGATCCAGAGCGGACCCGGAAGCTGCTGCTCACGCGACGTGAGATCGATCGGATCGCCGGGCGGATGGCCGAGAAGGGTTACACCCTCGTGCCGCTCCGCATCTACTTCCGCAACGGGTACGCCAAGCTCGAGCTCGGCCTGGCACGCGGGAAGACCACCTACGACAAGCGTCACGCCCTCAAGGAGAAGCAGCAGAAGCGCGAGATGGATCGAGCGCTTCGGGAGCGGTGATTTCGACTTCCGACTTTCGGCTCGGCATCTCGTCGGAGGCGGTAATCCCTAACCAGCGTCTTCAGTGAATCTTCCGGTCGTTCTCGACGCCGACCGATCGGTCGGTCAGCACACAGAAAGAGGCGGGGAGGGGGACCCCGCCTCTTTCTGAG
>CBDTXZ010000208.1:0-5315 GCA_965364515.1 uncultured bacterium | reverse complement strand
TTTCGCAAGCTAGCCGGAGAAGAATCCCGTCGAGAGCGTCGAATCCGACCCCGACACCCGGGAGCGCCACCTCGACGTCATCGGAAGCGAACTCCGGCGACAGCCTGCTCCTCCCCGCCGGGTCGGGCGACGCTGGGTGGCCGGTGTCGTCGTGGCGGTCATGATCGCAGGGCCCACCGCCGCCGTCGCCAGCGACGGCGCCGCTCCCGGCGACGTGCTGTATCCGGTCAAACTGGCCCTGGAACCGATCGTGCGGCTGTTCGACCGCGACGCAGTGGTCGAGCACCGCGTCGAGGAGGTCGGGTTGCTGATCGATCGGGAGTCCGAGGACGGGCTGATCGAGGAGCGGATCGCCATCGCCCGAGATGCACTCGCCGAGACCGACCGGCCCCGCCTCGAACGAGAGCTCGACCGGATCGTCGATCGCTGGATCGCCGACCGGGATTCGACCGCTCCTCGCCCGGCGAGGGACACGACGCAGACGACCGAGCCGGCCCAGTCGAACTCCGGACCGAACGATCGCGAACCCGAACCTGTCGAAGCGCCCGAAACGTCCACGACCACGGATGCGGTGAGAGATGCACCGGACCCCTCGGACTCCGCCACGAGCACGACGCCCACCCCGAGGGATCGTCCACCCCCCGACGACCGACCGCGAGACGCTCCCTGACCTCTCAGGGATGGTCGGGGGAGATCACCGATTGCCTCGATGTCTCCTGCGAGCCATGATGGCGTCCGATGGACACGATCGTCTCGCTCAGCAATCTCACACACGACTACGGGAACCACGTGGCGCTCGAAGCGCTCGATGTCGACGTCCCGGCGGGTGTGACCGGTCTGGTCGGCGCAAACGGGGCAGGGAAGACGACGATGCTGCGGATTCTGCTCGGCCTGCTCCATCCGACGTCGGGGTCGGTCGACGTCCTCGGGCACGACGCCATCGCCGATCCGCTCTCGGTGAGGGCGCTGGTCGGATACATGCCGGAGGGCTCGGCGTTGCCCAAGGACCAGACGGCGGCCGACTTCGTCGCCTACACCGCGCAGATGGCAGGGCTCCCAGCCGGAGATGCCAGAAGACGAGCGTCGGAGACGCTGTTCCTCGTTGGGCTCGAAGAAGAGCGGTTTCGATTCCTCGGAGACTTCTCCACCGGCATGGCGCAGCGGGTGAAGCTCGCGCAGGCCATCGTGCACGGGCCGAAGCTCATCCTGCTCGACGAGCCGGCGTCCGGTCTCGATCCGGACGGAAGGGTGCAGATGCTCGCGCTGATCCAGCGCCTCGGATCCTTCGGGATCAATGTGATCGTCTCCTCCCACGTGCTGTCCGACATCGAGTCCACCTGTGACTATGTCGTGATGCTCGATGCGGGCCGGCTGGTCCGGTCCGGGCCGGTGTTCGGCGCTCACGCCACCTCGACGGTCTCGGTCGAGATCCTCGGCCAGGTCGAACGGTTCATCGACGCGTTGAGCAGAGCCGGAGTGGATCACACCGTCGAACGCAACAGGGTCTCGGTCGTCGCCGACGCCGACGACGTCTTCGATGAGATCCGCGACGCCGCCGCCGCGTCGGGTGTCGGGATCATGCGGCTGGAACGAAGATCGCTCACCCTCGAAGACGAGTTCCTCGGGAGGGCCGATGTCTGAAGCAATCATCTACGACCGGGGCTACCGGAGCTATGACGGACCGGTCGGCGGTCGAACCGTGACGCGACGGGCGATCGTCGCCGATGGGATCCGCCGGATTCTCGGGCTTCGCCGCAAGACCAGACGGAAGCTGCTGCCATGGGCGCTCCTCTCACTGGCGCTGCTGATGGCGGGAATCGTGATCGGGCTGCACTTCGCTGCCGGATCGATCAGTGCCGCGATCAGTGAGGGCCTGCCGCAATATGCCGAGCTCTTCGATCTCTTCTCGCGTCTCGCACTGCTGTTCATCGCCGTGACCGGCCCCGAACTGATCGGCCCCGACCGATCCCAGGGGGTGCTGTCGGTCTACTTCTCTCGCCCCATGACCGTGGGTGACTACCTGGCGGGCAAACTGCTCGCATTCGTGTCCGTGACCTCCCTCATCTATCTGGTGCCGCAGATCGCACTCCATCTGGGCCTCGCCAGCCTCAGCCAGGACGGGTTTCTCTCCTATCTCGGAGGAAATCTCGACATTCTGTGGAAGATCGCAGCGGTCTCCCTTGCTTTCATCGCGATCCACGGCGGTGTCCTCGCGATCATCACCTCGTACATCGATCGGACCGGATTCGCCGCAGCGGCGTTCCTGGGCACCATCATCGCCGGCCGCAATCTCGCCGAGGTCGTGGCCGAGGCGTCCTTCCCGGGAGCCAGATGGTTCTCGCTTCTCGCTCTCGACGATCATCCTCGTTTCGTCCGAGACTGGCTCTTCGACAGTGACGTGGGCGGTGTGTATGCGCCCGAGGCCGCCGGGTTCGGGCCCTGGACGTCGGTGGCGGTGATCGCCGTCGTCGGTGTGGGCGGTGGGATCTGGATGCTCCAGCGATACCGGAGGCTCGCATGACGAGGCCGGTGGAAGTGGTCGACCTGAGCAAGTGGTTCGGTCAGAAGGTCGCCGTCTCCGAGGTGTCGGTCGGGTTCGACCCTGGAGTGACCGGCATTCTCGGCCCGAATGGAGCCGGGAAGACCACCTTGCTCCGTCTGATCACCGGGCTCCAGGTGCCATCACAGGGCACCGTCCGGGTGTTGGGTGTCGATCCCAGAAAGGACCCCGGTGTCTATTCGAAGGTCAGCCTGGTACCCGAGGACGAGGCGGTCTATCCGGCGCTCACGTGCCGTGACTTCGTCGAATTGAACGCATCGCTTGCGGGCATCACGGGCCGTGCTGCCGTAGACGCCGTGTTGGAGCAGGTTGCGTTGACGGCCGACGCCGGTCGCCGACTCGGGGAGTTCTCCAAGGGCATGCGGCAGCGAGCGAAGGTCGCCGCCGCACTCGTCTCCGACCCCGAGGTGATCGTTCTCGATGAGCCATTGAACGGCGCCGACCCGGTCCAGCGCGCCCATCTCATCGAGATCTTCACCGAACTCGGCCGTGCCGGGAGGACGGTCCTCGTTTCCTCTCACGTGCTCGCAGAAGTCGAACGGATGTCGGAGCAGCTCGTGGCCATGGTGGACGGCCGCCTCGCAGCCGAAGGGACGGTCGGGTCGCTTCGGGCGGCGATGACGGACAAACCTCGCATCGTCCACATCTCGTCGGATCGTCCCCGCGAGCTCGCCGCCAGGCTCGTCGGTCTCGCCGGGGTCGAACGGGTCGCGTTCGCGCCCGACGGTCTCGAGGTCTCGACAACCGATGCGCCGGGACTCGCCGTCAGGCTCCCGGTCGACGCAGCGGCCGTGGGAGCCCGCTTGTCTCGAGTCTCGCCTTCCGACGAGTCGTTGGAGAGTGTCTTCCGGTATCTGGTGGGCTCGAGATGACCGGCGTCCGGCTCACGAGGCACGTGTTCGGACAGCTGGCACGGACCAAGCGCCTGGTCGGCCTGACACTGCTCGCTGCCGTGCCGGGCCTCGTCGCTTGGATCGCAGGTGGTGGGGAGTCCGATGTCGACAAGCTCGAGATCTACGACATCATCGTGTCCAACGTCTCCGGGGCGACACTCTCCATCGCCGTCCTCGTCCTCGGGGCTGCGGCGATGCGTGACGAGCGCGACGCAGGAACCTTGCCGTTCCTCTACCTGTCGCCGATCCCGCGCTGGCGGTTTGCGATCGCGACCTGGCTCGGCGCCTCGGGTGTGGCCGTCATCGTGGCCGGCTGTGGCTGGCTGGTCGGATGGATCGGCCTGGGTGTCGGATCCGGCGACTGGAGCCATGCCTGGGCTGCTCTGCCGGCGTACCTCGCAGGTGCGATCGGCTACAGCGCGATCTTCATACCCGTCGGCTATCTGTTCAGTCGGGCGATCCTGGTCGGTCTCGCCTACGTGTTCATCTGGGAGGGCATCCTCACGACTCTCATCTCGGGAATCGCTGCGTCGTCGGTGTGGAAGACCGCGCTGTCGATCTTCGCCGATCTGCGCGAGCTGCCACGCGACGCCCTCGATGCCCTTGGCCCGGTGCTGCCGGGTGTCGGCGGAGGGGTTGCGAAGCTCGCAGGAGTGGTCGTCGTGTCCGTTGCGATCTTCACCTGGGCACTCAGGACTCGCGACGCCCTCTGAACGACGACGGTCACGATCGGCTGGCTCTGCGATACTGGCCGCCGTGACCACCGTGCACTCCGAACCGACCGAAACCGAATCGGGTCGGTTCAAGCGGGTCGTGATTCCGCTCGCCAACCCCGAGAGCGCTCCACTTCTGATCAAGATCGGCAAGGCGCTGACCGACCCCGACGATGGTCAACTGATGTTGGTCACCGTGATCACCGGCGAGGCCGAGGCAGAGTCGTCGGCCGAGGCCATCGATGAGTTGCGAGAGGCGATCGAAGCCGCCAGGGATGATCGTTTCGATCTGGAGATGGACGCGCGCACGGCACCGGCAATCGCTCGCGGCATTCTCGACTACTCCAGGGAACAGAACGCCGATCTGGTGGTCCTCGGCGTCGATCCCGGCGGCAACGGCGGATTCTCTGCGATCAACGAGGCGGTCATGGAGGCCACGCACTGCGGAGTGATCGCCGTGAGACCCGGATCGGATGCGGACGCCATCGATCGGGTGGTCGTCGGTGTCGACGGGTCCGACCAATCCAGGACAGCGGCGAAGATCGCGATGTGGTTCGGAGAGGCTCTCGGCCTTCCGCTCCAGGCGGTCCACGTTCGCGACCGCACCTACTCGCGTGCCTTTGCCAACGCGATGCTCGACAGGAGCATCGCCGATCTTCCTGCAAGCCGCCGCGTCCAGCGGGCGGTCGTCGAGGCTGCAGTCGTCGGCCATGGCATCGCTGCTCGATCCTCCGGTTCGGACCTCGTGGTGCTGGGATCCTCGAAGCAGACGAAGCTCGGCAACTTGGTGTCCACGAACACCGCTGAGCTCGTGATGCGCAGATCGAAGGCGACCGTGGTCGTCGTCTCACCCCAGGCGGATGACGATCGCTCGCTTCCGGCCAGGGCGCTCGGGCGGATTCGAGCACTTCGCCCCACGTTGACCCGGTTGGAGCGAGACACGGTCGTGTGGAGCTCCGCAGCCGCCGCACCGCTCACGACCGACTTCATCATCCTCCTCGCCGTATCGGCACTCCTCGCCTCGTTCGGGCTCCTCCAGAACAGCGCTGCGGTGGTCATCGGGGCCATGCTGGTCGCCCCGCTGCTCGGTCCACTCGCCTCGGCCTCGACAGGTCTGGTGACTGCCCGGCTCGGGTTGACCGCCCGGGC